>PHBF01000028.1 GCA_002841905.1 Deltaproteobacteria bacterium HGW-Deltaproteobacteria-17 | reverse complement strand
GGATCGCGCATCAGCCAGCGGAAGTCGGGGTGCAGCACGTCGAACATGAAGGTCCCGTCCTGGACCAGCGCCCGGTGGACACCCCGCAGGAACAGGGAGATGTCCTCGTGGGTGTACAGGTGCATCATCGTGTTGAACGCGCACACCGCGACGTTGAACTGGGAGCGGAAGCGCAGCTGGCGCATGTCCTTCCGGATCAGGGTGGCGTTGGCGGCGGTGGTCCTGCCCAGGCGGGCGATCTTCTGGCGGGCGCGCTCGAGCATGTCCGCGGAGAGATCCACGCCGGTGACGGTCAGGCCGTCCTTGAGCCAGGGGACCATCAGTCGCCCGGTGCCGCAGCCGATCTCGAGCACGGGGCCGCCGATGCTGCCGACCATGTTGCGGTAGAACGGGGCGTCCTGCTTGTACCAGCGGAAGTCGTGATCGTAGATCCACGCGTCCTGGTAGTACTCGCTGCCGGACTCGTCGAGATCGAAGGGGACGGCCTCGTGGAAGTGGATGGTCATGACGGTGAAACCTCCGGTTTGCGTCGGGGATGGCGTCGTCGACGGCGGCGCACGGCCGTGGCGGTGCGTCCCTGGTGCACGACGAGGTTGGCACGCTCGAGGAGGTCCTCGGGCAGCCCGCGGGCGGTCCACGTCCACTCCCACAGTCGCAGCGCCGCCGGGAACAGCGGGCGCTCGCGGATGCGCTCGGACATGGTCACGGGGTGCTCGGGGTGGCCCAGACGGATCACGATCTGAAGCAGATCGCGCACCACGGCCCGCTCGAACTTGGAGAAGCCGAACCGCAGGAGCATCGGCTCGAGGGTCTCGCGGGAGACCAGCTCGAGGGTGTCGTTGCGGGTCTTCCAGGGGGCGTCCAGGATGTCCCAGAGCGGCTCGAGCTGCGCATGGAACAGGATCGGCGCCATCAGGATGGTGAACAGGCGCGGGTCCTCCGGTGGGCCGTCGTCGAACATCTGCAGCATCGCGTGGATCCGGGCGCCCAGGCGCGGGTCTTCGAAGGACGGCACCAGCTCTGGGGCCAGGATCTGCAGCACGCCGGTGGAGCGGGCCAGGTCGACGCAGGTGCTCGCCCTGCCGCACAGCAGGAGCTTCCAGGTCTCGTCGCGGACGCGGCGCGGCGCGGCCAGCTTGAGCTGGTCCCGGTGCAGCTGCATGTGATGGAGCGTGTTCTCCTCGATGGTGAAGTCGAGCTTGGCGGCGAAGCGCAGGGCCCGGAGTATCCGTACCGGATCCTCTTGAAACCGGATGTCCGGATCGCCGATGCAGCGGATCAGGCGGGCCTCGATGTCGGGCAGGCCTTCGACGAAGTCGATGATCCGCTCGGTGCGCGGGTCGTAGAAGAGCCCGTTGATGGTGAAGTCGCGCCGGAAGGCGTCCTCCTCGGGGGTCCCGTAGAGGTTGTCGTCACGGATCAACAGGTCCTCGGCCTCGTCGTTCTGGTCGTGCTCCGGTGCCTTGCGGAAGGTGGAGGTCTCGATGATCTTGTTGTTCTTGAAGACCACGTGCACGAGCTTGAACCGGCGTCCGATGACGCGGGCATAGTTGAAGATGCGACGGATCTCCCGCGGCGTTGCGGAGGTGGAGACGTCGTAGTCCTTGGGCGTGCGGCCCACCAGCAGGTCGCGGATCGAGCCGCCCACCATGTAGGCGGTGTGCCGGTGACGCTGCAGTTGGCGCACCACGAACAGGGCATCGGGGTCCATCTGGTCGGGAGACAGGGTGAAGTCGGTCATGGCGTCAACTGGTTGAAGGAAGTGAAATCCCCGGGCACGCACAGCGCGCAGGCCAGCACCTGATCGATGTGGGAGACGGGGACGATTCTCAGGTCGCGCCGGATCGACTCGGGGATCGAGTCCAGATCGGGCGTGTTGTCCTGCGGGATGCACACGCAGCGCACCCCGGAGCGGTGGGCGGCGATGAGCTTGGCCTTCAGACCGCCGATCTTCATGACCTTGCCGCGCAGCGTGATCTCGCCGGTCATGGCCACCTGGGCCCGGACCGGGAACTTCAGCAGGCACGAGACGATCGCACAGGCCATGGTGATGCCGGCCGACGGTCCGTCCTTGGGGATGGCCCCGCCCGGGAAGTGCACGTGGATGTCGACCTGGTCGAAGAGATCCGCGGCCAGGCCCCAGGAGGAGGCGCGCGAACGGATGTAGGAGAGGGCGGCCTGCGCGCTCTCCTGGAGGACCTCGCCGAGCTTGCCGGTCAGTTGGAGGCGTCCCTTGCCGGGGAGGATCTGCGCCTCGGCCATGAGCAGGTCGCCGCCGAACGGCGTGACGGCCAGCCCCTGCACCACGCCGACCTGGTCCAGCTCCTCGGTCTTCTGGAAATCGAAGCGCGGTTTTCCGACCCACTTGCCCAGGTTCGAGCGTGACAGCACCCAGTGGCGTCGCCGGGAGCCCTTGACGTGGTCGAGGGCGAAGCGGCGGCATACGGTGGCGATCAGGCGCTCGAGCTGGCGGACGCCGGTCTCGCGGGAGTACAGGTTGACCAGGTCGCGCAGCGCGGGCTCGGAGAAGTGCACGTCGCGGTCGCGCAGCCCGTGGGCGGCGATCTGGCCGGGGACGAGGTGCCGGCGCGCGATGGCCAGCTTCTCCCACTCGGTGTAGCCGTCGAGCTCGATGATCTCCATGCGGTCGCGCAGCGCCCATGGGATGGTGTCGAGCTGGTTCGAGGTGGCGATGAACAGCACCCGAGAGAGATCGTAGTCGATGTCGAGGTAGTGGTCGCAGAAGGTGGCGTTCTGGTGCGGGTCGAGCACCTCGAGCAGGGCCGCGGCCGGATCGCCGCGGAAGTCGGCGGTCATCTTGTCGATCTCGTCGAGCAGGATCACGGGGTTCACCGAGCCGGCCTTCTTCATGCCCTGGATGATCTTGCCCGGCATGGCGCCGACATAGGTGCGCCGGTGGCCGCGGATCTCGGCCTCGTCGCGGACGCCACCGAGGCTGATGCGCACGAACCGGCGGCCGCAGGCACGGGCCACGGAGGCCGCTAGGGAGGTCTTGCCCACGCCCGGAGGTCCGGTGAAGCACAGGATCGGGCCGTGGATCTTCTCGGCCAGGATCTGGACGGCCAGGTGCTCGAGGATGCGCTGCTTGGGCTCCTCCATGCCGAAGTGGTCCTCGTCGAGGATGCGCTGCGAGCGCTCGATGTCGAGCTCGTCGGGGGTGGTCTCGTCCCAGGGCAGCTGGAGGATCCAGTCGAGGTAGTTGCGGACCACGGAGGCCTCGGCGCTCATCGGCGCCATCATCCGCAGCTTGCGGAGCTCCCGTGCGCACCGCTCCCGCGCCTCGGCCGTGAGAGGCTTGGAGAACACCTGCTCCTCGAGCTCGCGAAGCTCCTCGGCGAACTCGTCCTCGGCGGGGCGCTCCGCCGGGGGCAGCGCCTGCGGGCGGCGGGAGAGCTCCGGATCGCGGGCGGGCAGCGGCGGTCCGGAGGGCGCCTGACCCGTCGTCGGACCCGCGCCCAGGTCGACGTTGCGGGCCTCGAGCAGGAAGACGACCTGCTCCAGGCGCAGCAGGGGATCGGTGATCTCGAGCAGCGGCCAGAGCTGGGCCGCGTCCATGCGCTGGGCGATCTGGCCGATCATGACGTCGGAGAGCTGCCCCGGATCCTCGATCTGGGAGAGGGCGACGGTGAACTCCGGCGAGAGCAGGCGGGACAGGTGGATGAACGTCTCGAACACCTCGCGGGCATGGGCCACGCGGGCGGGCGTCTCGGCGGCGAAGGCGGGGTCGGGGGTGTCCGGGAGCACCAGGAACTCGGCCTCGAGATGGGGGAGCTCCGAGAGGACGTTGGTGATGCGCACGCGGGTCTGGCCCGACACGAGGGCCTTCACGCTGCCGTTGCGAAGGGTGAACAGGTGCAGCACCGTGGCCAGCACGCCGACCTCGTGGAGGTCCTCCTTCAGGGGGTTCTGGCAGTCGGCCGACAGTTGCATCGCCAGCAGGATCTGCCCCTGCCGCTGCATGGCGGCCTCGAGGGCGGAGATGGATCGCGGCCGTCCCACCGACAGGGGGATGGCCATGAACGGAAAGACGACCTGGTTGCGCAGCGGCAGCACCGGACAGGAGACGGGAGGCTCAACTTCGACGGGATTCATGACAGGACCTGACTTTTCCGACGCATGGCCGGGGCTTTCCGGGGGCGTCGGCGAGTCCTCGACATGGCATAAAATCAATTGAAAATCAAGAAAAACCTGAGGTTTTCATAGGATTCCAAGGCTTGGGGCCATGTCCGATCAGTAGGGAGAGAAGCGGTAGTCCGTGGACGGCACGCCGGAGGCCGAACCGTTGACGAGCATCGCCAGGCCCCGGCTGTCGTCCTCGTGTCCGATCGTGGCCGAAAAGCTCGTGCCGGACCAGTTGGAGCGGTTGTACAGGATCTCGAAGACGTTCGTGGTCTCGTACAGTTTGATCTGGAAGGAGCCGCGATGGGAGCTGGAATTGATGTGGCAGAACTCCTTCCACTGGATGATCACGACGCGGTAGGGGGCGGTGCCCTGGGTCTCCCAGCGCAGGTTGGACAGCCCCGTGCAGGTGGAGGAGTCGACGACCAGATCGTCCCAGTAGCCGTAGATGACCTGGTTGGGCGCCCCCGAGGAGGGGAGGGTGGTGCTGTTGCTGTAGTTGGTGGTGCCCGGCGCCGCGCCGAAGGACACCCAGCCGTTGGTGCTGACGTGGGCGGAGGTGGTGGCCGTCCCCCAATAGGTGAAGGAGAAGGGCAGCGTGATCGAATAGGTGTAGTCGTCGGTGCTCGAGGTCAGCGAGGTGCCCCCCGAGATGACCGTGTAGGTGCCGGTGAAGTCGGAGCGGGTGTAGCCGTGGCAGGCCCCGGCCCCGCAGTACTGGGCGGGGGCGGCGCAGGCGGCGCCGGAGCTCCAGAACCAGCAGCCCGAGCCGTTCTCGACGCAGGACTGGGGCGTGGTGCCCGAGCACTGCAGCTGGCCGTCGGTGCACTGGTCGTCGCAGACGCAGGCGCCGCCGGAGCAGATCTTGCCCAGGGAGACGCAGTCGGTGGTGTCCTGCCAGCGCCGGCAGCCCCAGGCGTCGACGACGCAGGTCTGGGCCGTGTTGGAGGCGCACTGGGTGGCCGATTCGGTGCACTCGTCGACGCAGGCGCAGGCACCGCCGGCGCAGGTGCGGGAGGTGGCGGTGCAGTCCTCGCCGTCGACGGGGGCCAGGCAGCCGGAGGCCTGCAGGGTGCAGGTCGAGATCACGTCGCCGTTGCAGGTCGTGGAGCCCTGGCCCGTGCAGGTGCTGGTGCAGTCGGGCACGCAGGTGGCGGTGCCCGTGCCGAGGTCGCAGAGCCAGCCGGTGTCGGCGCAGTCCTCGCCGTCGACCCAGGCGCCGCAGCCGTGGCCCAGATCGTTGCATGTCTGCTTGATGGTCCCAGAGCACTGCGTGGTGCCCGCGGTGCAGGCGCCGGGCGCACAGACGCAGGCGCCGGCGTCGCACAGGCGGCCGGTGTCGGCGCAGTCCTCGGTGGCGGCGAAGGCCAGGCAGCCGGATGCGCCGATGCCGCAGGTCTGCACGATCTCGTCGATGCAGCGCGTCGCGTCCTGCAGGCAGGCGTCGGTGCAGGTGTCGGCGCACATGGCGGTTCCGGTGCCCTCGTCGCAGAGCTGGCCGCCGGCGGCGCAGTCGGTGCGCGTCCACTTCCAGCAGGTGTAGTTGTTCTGGCGGCAGGAGACCAGCGTGTCCCCGTCGCAGGCGGCCGGATCGCCGGAGGCGCAGTCGTCGGTGCAGGGGCTGCATCCCGCGGTGTTGAGGTAGCAGCTCCCCGTGCACTCGAGCGTGCCCGGCCCCAGACCGATGAGCTCGCACGTGGCGCCGGCGAGGTCGGTGCCGTCGCACTCCTCGGGGTCCTGGGCGATGCCGTCGCCGCAGGGCGGCGGACAGTCGCTGTTGCACATCTCCCAGGTCTCGCCCTCGTCGCACAGGCCGTTGCCGCAGGGCGGCTTCTCACGGCCGCCGGCGCAGGAGGAGAGAATCAGGATGAGGGATCCGAGAACGATCAGGCCGGGGCGCTTGAGCTGCATGACGGGTCCTGCTTTCCATGGGGCGGGGACGGAGGGTCCCCGTCGGGACACCGGAAGTCTACCCGATTTCATCCCCGTGTCCATGTGGAAAACGAGGTCAATCAGTTGGTGCCGCCGGCGCCGAAGTCCTGGGTCCAGTAGGACCCCGCCTGGCCGATGCCGACCTGGGTGTAGGTCCCGTTGAGGAGGTTGACGCGGTGGCCCAGGGAGGGGACGCCGGAGTCGACGATCCAGGCGATCACCACCGACAGCCCCGTGGAGAAGCCCATGGCGGCGTTCTCGGCGATGGTTCCGCCGTCGTAATAGGACCAGATGCGATCGCTCCAGGAGGTGCCGTCGCAGGAGTCGTGCTGCAGGACCTTGCAGTTCTCGTTCAGATCGCGGCTGTGGGCGCGGGCGGCCGCGAGCAGGCCCGGGGAGAGCTGCAGCGCGGGCACCGGATCGCGCGCCATCAGATCGTCGTAGGCGCCGTTGTCGCTGCCGCTCTGGTGCAGGTCGTACAAATACTGAGTGGCGAAGCCCTGGGGATCGGTGCGGGCAAAGTTTGTATAATCGAAGGCGGCCTGCTCCTCGGCCGTCAGGGGGCTGGGGTTGTTGTCACCCCCGCCGCCGTCGTCACAGGCGGCCACGGAGAAGAACAGGGGGAAAAGGCAGAGAATGAGGGATGCTCGGAGTTTCATGGTGTGGACCTCCCTTCCCCGGGGCCGGATCACGCAGGTCCGGGGATGGACCACTATATCAGGTTTTTTCAGCGTTCACAGGGGGGAAATCAGGGGAGGAACGGGCGTCAGTTAGCGGCCGCGGCGGTCACGGCGGTCGTCGCGGCGGTCATGGCGGCGATCGTGACCCATGGGCGAATGGACGGGACGGGACGGCGTCGGGCGGACCACCGCGGGGCGGGACGGGGCCGGCCGGCTGTGACGGACCCGGACGCGGTACCGGGGCTGGTTGTACCGCTTGTGCCAGTTGCGGTAGTTGGCGCCGTGCGACCGGTAGCGGGTCACCACGCGGGTGTAGCCGTCCCAGGTGCGGGGGACGTAGACCGTGGAGCCGTTCGTGTAATAGTACGGCGTGCCGTTGTCGTCGAAGTACACCAGGTAGCCGTCATAGTACTCCGGCGTCCATCCCGAGTACTCGTCCTCGATGGCGATGGGCTCCTCGTAGACCGGCTCCACGACCACCGGCTGGGGCGGCGGGGGCGGCGGGGTCGGCACGATCACGCGGACGCGGTACTGCTGGTGCCCGTAGCGCTGGTACCAGCGGTTGTAGAAGCGGCCGTGGGTGCGGAAGCGGGACACCGCGGTGGTGTACTGGTTCCAGTGGCGCGGCACGTAGGTCGCGCGTCCGCCGGGATAGTAGTACGGGCGTCCGGCGGTGTCGAAGTACACCAGGTAGCCGTCGTAGTAGAGCGGGGTCCAGCCGGCGTAGCCGGATTCGACGGGCACCACGTAGCGCTGGGCCTGGACATCGTTCGGGGTGGCGAGTTGAAGGCCGGTCAGCAGGGCCGCGCTCAGGATCAGGGTGGTTACGTGTTTCATCTCACACCTCCAAAGGTCGGTTCGGGTTTCGGATCTCTCTCACCGCACATCGCGGTGTTCGTGTTCCTGGTGACTATACCGGGCGGTGGAGGGAAGATTCAACACCAGAAATAAATTTTTTGTGAACTTTTTGATACACCTGTCACCGCCGGTTCACGATGTATGCGATTATTGTGAACTTTTCTCCGGAAGGTCCGGGAACCAAGCCACAGCGGGCGTCGTTTCGGACAGCTTGCACAAAGCGCGGTTTTCCCGTACACCACGGCGCGGGAGGCAACCATGGCACGACACAAGAAGTTCATCTTCGTCACGGGAGGCGTCGTCAGCAGTCTGGGCAAGGGCCTGACCTCGGCGTCGCTGGGTTCGCTGCTTCAGGCGCGGGGGCTGCGCGTCTCGATCCAGAAGCTCGATCCGTACATCAACGTCGATCCGGGAACCATGAGCCCGTTCCAGCACGGCGAGGTCTTCGTCACCGAGGACGGCGCTGAGACGGACCTGGATCTGGGGCACTACGAGCGCTACCTCAACGTCAACATGTCCCGCGAGAACAACACGACCACGGGGCAGATCTACCACACGGTCATCACCAAGGAGCGGTCCGGGCACTACCTGGGCGCGACGGTGCAGGTCATCCCGCACATCACCGACGAGATCAAGACCCGCATCCGCAAGGCCTCGCAGGACGTCGACGTGCTCCTGGTCGAGATCGGCGGCACGGTGGGCGACATCGAGAGCCAGCCCTTCCTGGAGGCGATCCGCCAGATGCGCATCGAGGAGGGGCAGGAGAACACGGCTTGCATCCACCTGACGCTGCTGCCGTACCTGGGCGCCGCCGGCGAGCTCAAGACCAAGCCGACCCAGCACAGCGTGCAGAAGCTGCGCGAGATCGGCATCCAGCCCGACATCCTGGTGTGCCGCACGGAGCACGATCTGGACATCAAGGTGAAGAAGAAGATCGCGCTGTTCACCAGCGTGCCGGCCGAGCGCGTGATCATGGCCAAGACCGCGTCGAGCATCTACGAGGTGCCGATGATGCTCCACGAGGAGGGCATGGACCAGCAGGTGCTCGACTGCCTGGGCATCTGGGCGGCCCAGCCCAACCTCGATCACTGGCGCGATCTCGTGTCCCGCATCCGGGACCCGCACAACGAACTGACCGTGGGCATCGTCGGCAAGTACGTCGACCTGATCGAGAGCTACAAGAGCCTCAACGAGGCCCTGGTCCACGCCGGGCTGGCCAACGACGTGAAGATCCGCCTCAAGCACATGGACTCCGAGCGCATCGAGCGCGAGGGCGCCGCCGAGCTGCTCTCGGGCCTGCACGCGATCCTGGTCCCGGGCGGATTCGGCGAGCGCGGCATCGAGGGCAAGATCCTGGCGATCCAGTATGCCCGCGAGCAGAAGATCCCGTTCTTCGGCATCTGCCTGGGCATGCAGCTGGCGAGCATCGAGTTCGCCCGGCACGTGGTGGGCCTGACCAAGGCCAACTCCACGGAGTTCGACGCCAACACCCCCGATCCGGTCGTGCACCTGATGCCCGAGCAGCTCAAGGTGCTCACCAAGGGCGCCACCATGCGCCTGGGGGCCTACCCCTGCGTCCTCAAGGAGAACACCCGGGCCCGCGCGATCTACGCCACGGAGACGATCTCCGAGCGCCACCGCCACCGCTACGAGTTCAACAACGACTTCCGGGCCGCCATGGAGGAGAAGGGCCTGGTCTTCTCGGGCCTGTCCCCCGACGGCCAGCTCGTGGAGATGGTGGAGCTGCCCGACCACCCGCACTTCGTGGGCTGCCAGTTCCACCCCGAGTTCAAGTCCCGGCCCTTCGTGCCCCACCCGCTGTTCTTCTCCTTCATCGCCGCCGGCCTCGAGCACAAGAAGAAGAACGTCTGACAGTTCGTCAGTTCCAAGGATTCCCCGGGGTCCTCCCAAGGATCCATGGGTCCGTCCACGCCTCGGTTTCCCCTGCTTTCAAGTGTTGTCCTGATTCCTGGAATTTTCCACTCATACTGGAATTTCGCCCCGTGCAACGCAAGAAATGTTCGCCACGGGTGTTTCTCCTGCAACCATCCCTGTCGGGTCCCGATAATGAAGCAGACGTCGCCAAGCAATCATTCCTACATGGCTACCCTTCGGCACGTCCAGGAGTCCCATGGTCCAGGCTTTTCCCTACGACGAGAATGCCAGCTACCTGATCACCCGCAACACCAGCGAGCGACGCTATTTCCTGCGTCCCACCAAAGACCTGCGCGAGGCCATTCTCTATTGCCTCGCCGACGCCCAGGCCCAGCATCCCGTCCAAATCCATGCTTTCTGTGCGATGAGCAATCACATTCATGTCGTCCTCACGGACCCCCACGGCCACGCCCCACGGTTCGTCCAGGCCATGAACCAGAACATCGCCCGCTATGTCAACTGCAGCCTCGGTCACTTCGGCGCCATGTGGGAGGGCGGCGCGCGTCCCAATTACTGCATACTGCCGGAAAGCGGCGACATCCTCGACAAAGTGGTGTACACCCTGACCAATCCCGTCAAGGCCGGGCTTGTTTCGCAGCATCATCTGTGGCCCGGTGCCAGTTCCAGCGTCGCACAGATTGCCAAGGGGCGCATCACTACGCATCGCCCCGGAAAGTTCTTTGCCAAGACCGAAGACCCGACATTGCTTTCTCGAGAATTGATCCTCACGCCGGTGCCGGGGGCGGAGGTGATGGGGCAGGAGGACTACGGCCGATACCTGGCGCAGCGGGTGGCGGAAGTGGAGGCCGCCATCGCAGTCGAACGGGACAAGTTAGGGCTGCGGTGGCTGGGGCGCAAGGAGTGCCTGAAGCTCAACCCGTTCGACGCGCCAGCGACGAAGTGGAGTCGTTTTGCACGCAACCCGAAGGTTTCATCCAGGCACGAGGAAGCCCGCAACGCGGTGATTCTGCGCCTGAAGCGTTTCATCGTACCGTACGACGCCGCGAAGAAGCAGTTCCGCTCCGGCAACCGTGACGTTCCGTTCCCGCCGGGCACCTTTGCAATGCGGCTCAACTGGGGCGTCGAGATCGACCGGCTGCTCTGATTCCCCCACTTTTTTGCGCTCCAATGCTCCCATCCTGCCGCGAAAACCCCTTTTCGTGTCCGCGCCGCTGCGTCCGCCACGATTCTAAATCATCTCCTGCCTACAAAATGGTCGTATCATACGCCGGGTTCTCAGCCTTTTTGGTACCTGAAGCCCCCTCCATCGTGCGCCAGTGAGTGGCGAAGTCCCTTATTGTTCACAATGTAGAGGGCTATGAAAAACCGAGGCGTGGAGGGAATCTAGAAAGTCCAGGTGAGGGAGAGGCCGCAGCCGGCGGGGCCGCAGGCGGGGAGCAGGAGGACCGACGCGCCGTGGGAGGGCTGGGCGGGGGCGGGTTGGGTGTGGTGGAGCCACAGCGCGGCGCCAAGGGCCACGGCGGAGATCACGGCGCCGCCCAGGGCGAGATCGGTGCGCAGGCGCCAGTCCTCGAGGGCGGAGCGGTCGGCGGGGCGCCAGTCGGACTCCCACCGGTCCTGGTACTTCACCGTCTGGAGCCCGGCGTAGAGGGTCGTCACCGTGAACACGGCCGTGGCACCCACGCCGGTCCAGAACCACCAGCGCGAGGTCAACGGGGGCGCCGGAGCGACCGGTGCGCCCGTCTTGGGGCCGTCGTGTGCGCCCGTCTTCGGAGCGACCGGTGCGCCCGTCTTGGGGCCGTCGTGTGCGCCCGTCTTCGGGTCCGCGGTCACCGGGTCGGTCCCTCCCGAGACGGGGTCCTTCCCCGGATCGCCGGGGCTCTTTCCGTCGGGCGCCGGGGCCGTGGCGCCCGGGTCGGCGACGGGTTTGTCGGCCAGGTTCCTGAGCTCGTCGAAGCGCTTCTGGACCTCGGCCTTGAGCACGGCGGCCTCGTCGGAGGCGTCGGCCAGGATCCACTGGTACTGCTCACGGGCCAGGCTGAAGCGCCCGAGGGCGTCGTAGCTCTTCCCGAGCCGGTATCGGGCCATGATCGAGTACGGCACGAGGTTGATCACGCAGACGAAGGAGGCCGCGCTCTTCTCGTACTGCTTCATGGTGAAGAACGTGTTCCCCATGTTGTAATAGCTGCGGGCCTCGTTCTTGTTGTACTCCGGGTCCCCGGAGGGCTTGGGACAGACGATCTCCTGGGCCCGGACCGGACCGGCGGCGACGAGCAGGAGGGAGACGATCGCAACGAGAGGGAGAAATGGCTTCATGGATGCACCTTCAATGGATGAAGAGGGACTTCGTGGCGAACTCGGGCTCGCTGGTGAGGTTGACGCCGAGCTTGCGCAGGCCGGCCTCGTCGCCGGGCGTGGGCATGTGGGTGAGGTGGACCTCGCAGCCGCGCAGCTCCTTGAGGCGTTCGACGGCCTCTGCGGCCACGGGGTTGGACGCCGAACTGATGGCCAGGGCGATGAGCGTCTCCTCGAGGTCGAGGCTGACCATGCGGCCGTGCAGGATCTCCTTCTTGAGGTGCTGCAGGCTGCCGGTGATGTTCGGCGGCATCAGGTGGATCCGGTCCGGGACGCCGGCCAGGTGCTTGACGGCGTTGAGCACCAGCGCCGAGGAGGCGTGCATCAGTTCGGAGTTCTTGCCGGTGATGATCGTCCCGTCGGCCAGCTCGATGGCCGCGCCGCAGAAGATGCCCTCGCAGCCGCGGCCGGATGCCTGGCCCTCGGCGGCGGCCTCCCGGGCGGGCAGGACCACGCGGCGGCTCTCGGGCTTGAGCCCCAGCTCGCGCATGATCATGTCCACGCGGTCCACGGTCTCCTTGTCCACCATGCCCATGGCGTATTCGCAGGCGTAGCGGTACCACCGGCGGATGATCTCCTGCCCGGCGGCCTCGCGCACCGCCGCGTCGTCGATGATGCCGAAGCCGGCGCGGTTGACGCCCATGTCGGTGGGCGACCGGTACATCGACGCCTGACCGGTGATCCGCTCCAGGATCCGCCGCAGCACCGGAAAGACCTCCATGTCGCGGTTGTAGTTGATCGACTGCGTGCCGTAGGCCTCGAGGTGGAAATGGTCGATGGTGTTGTAGTCCCGGATGTCGGCCGTGGCGGCCTCGTAGGCGACGTTCACCGGGTGCTTCAGCGGGATGCTCCAGATCGGGAAGGTCTCGAACTTGGCGTACCCCGAGTGCACCCCGTGGCGGTGGTCGTGGTACAGTTGCGACAGGCAGGTGGCGAGCTTGCCGCTGTTGGGGCCCGGCCCGGTGACGATCACCAGCGGGGACGAGGTCTCGATGCGCGGGTTGGCGCCGTAGCCCTCGTCGCTGACGATCGTGTCGACGTCGGTGGGGTAGCCCCGGGTCTTGCGGTGGGTGTACACGCGCACGCCCCGGCGCTCGAGCTTGTTGCGGAACAGGCTGGCCGCGGGCTGGTCCTCATAGCGGGTGATGACCACCGAGGAGATGGTGATGCCCCACTGGGCGAAGTCGTCGATCTGCTTGAGCGCGTCGGAGTCGTAGGTGATGCCGAAGTCCGCGCGCATCTTCTTGCGCTCGATGTCGCCGGCGAAGATGGTCAGGATCACGTCGATGGGCGTCTTCTTCTGCAGCTCCTGCAGCAGGCGCATCTTCACGTTGGGGTCGAACCCCGGGAGCACGCGCGCGGCGTGCAGGTCGAACAGCAGTTTCCCGCCGAACTCCAGATACAACTTGTTGTCGAAGCGGGCGACGCGCTCGAAGATCGCCGCGGTCTGCTCGGAAAGATACTTCTGGTTGTCGAAGCCGGTCCGCTGTTTCATGGGGGTCTCCTGGCAGGTGATAGTACAGCAGCGGGGGCGTTCGGCCAACCGGTAAAAAACAGGCGGCCGGACCAAAACGCATCCCCGCGGGGGCGGGCCGCCGGCGCCCGGCAAACCGCCGAAAATCCGGTTTTGACAAACGGCGTGAATGTGGGTACCTTCCGAGGCCTCGAACGGACTGCATTTCCTCGTTCGGGGGAGGATTCTTCCATGCAATCGAAACATGAAA
>PHBF01000421.1 GCA_002841905.1 Deltaproteobacteria bacterium HGW-Deltaproteobacteria-17 | reverse complement strand
CCCGGGTCGAAGCGCAGGTTAAGGGCGCAGCCGTTGGCGATCAGGCTCGAATCCACCCGGGCCACCGAGTTGAGGACGGCCGTCGGCCCCAGCTTGTCGCAGCCGTTGGCCGGCCCGATGGCGGAGGCGAAGGGCTCTCCCTTGCGCCGGCCGCTGGGGAGGGCGCTCGTGTAGCGGCCGAAGGCGATATGGCAGGTGACCGAGTAGAAACCGGGGACATAGGTGCCGCCGCGGATATTGCGGTGGCGCCCCAGGGCGTCGTGGAAGATATGCGCCACCAGGTTCGCGTAGCCGTCCGGCACGGCGTCGTCGTTGCCGTACTTGGGCGCGTTCGCGAGGGCGGCGCGCAGGCTATCCTGTCCGGCGAAGTCCGAGCGCAGTGCCTCCACCACGTCAGCCATGCTCGCCCTGCCGTCCGCAAAGACGACGCGGTCGAGCGCGGCGAGGGAGTCGGCGACGTCCGCCAGCCCGATGCCCTGGATGCCGCTGGAGTTGAAGCGAGCTCCGCCGGCGCTCAGGTCCTTCCCGTCTTGCAGGCAGTCGTCCACCAACATGGAGGAGAAGGGGGTCGGATGGAAGTCGCGGTTGCCCGCCTCCACGATATGGAAGTCATCCACCATGCGCTGCACCATGAACTCGACCTGGGCGCGGAAGGCGTCCACGACTTCGTCCATGCTGCCGAAGCGGGAGGCGTCTCCGGTCGCGGTGCCGAAGCGGCGGCGGCGTCCGAAGCGGCGCCCGTCATTCAAGGCCATCTCCAGGCAGATGGGCAGGTTCATGAGCCCGGCGTCGGTCGAGAAGAAGCTCTTGCCCGGCAGCGACGGCTCGACGCAACCCACGTTGGCCCAATCGCGCGCCTCTTCCAGCGGCCGTCCGTGCGCCACCAGCGCCGCCACGACGGCGTCGTCGCTGAAGATGGCGGGAAATCCGTTGCCGGCGCGCGCCGCCTCGATGACGCGGTCGACGTAAGAGGGGTCGGAGGCGGGGGAGACGCGCGCCACGAAGTTCGGGTCGCGCAGGCCGCAGCGCTCCGCCACGTCCAGCATGATCATGGTGAGGGGATTGGTGGCGTCGTTGCCCTCCCGGTCCACGCCTCCCATGGTGATCGACTGCACCACCAGGTAGCCGCCGTGATACTGGCTGACGCGCTCCGACAGCAGGAACACATGTTCCGCGCACTTGGCGGAGAAGGAGAGCAGGATGTCGGCGGCTCGCTCGGGCGTGATGCGGCCGGCTTCGAGGTCGGCCTGGTAATAGGGATAGAGGTACTGGTCCATGCGGCCGAAGCTGACCGCCGAGTTGAGGCTCTCTAAGTTGATGGCCATATGCGCCAGCCAGATGGCCTGCGCCGCCTCGTGGAAGGTGGCTGCCGGCCGGCGGGGTATACGCGTCAGCATCTCCGCCATCTGCGTGAGCTCCGCCTGGCGCTCGCCCGTGGCGCCGGCGGCTTCGCTCCGGGCCTTTTCGGAGAGCCGGTCCGCGTATATCTCGACCGCGTCGCAGGCGATGCGAGCAGCGGCGTAGACGTCGCCCACCTTCCCCTCGATGGAAGCGCGGATGCCGTCGGTGCCGAGCTGCGCGAACTCGGCGTAGTCGGGCAGGAAATGCCCGATGCCGCCTGCCTCGTTGATGAGGTAATAGGTGCAGACGAGCTGTTCCATGACGTAGCGGGCCAGGGTCGCCTTGTTGCGGAAGGCGCGCATCGCCATGTTGTGGATGCCCCAGTAGGGGAGGACCGACATCAGCTTCAGTTTGTTTTTTAAGGAGATGGACATGGGGGTCGTCTTGCGGTGACCGATCCAGAGCAGGTCTTCGCACATGAAGAGGCCCGCCAGTTCCGGTTGCACCAGGGCTGAGACCCGCTCGCTCCCCATGTTGCCCAGCACCAGCTCATCCGGATATATGCGGACGCTCTTGTTGGCCATGATGTGCTTGAGCGCGCGCGCCTTCCGGAGCGGCTCCGGCGCCTTGCGGTCGTCGTGCTTGCGGTAGTATTC
>PHBF01000420.1 GCA_002841905.1 Deltaproteobacteria bacterium HGW-Deltaproteobacteria-17 | reverse complement strand
CTGGATGATCAGGCCGGCCAGGCGGTAGGGATGGCCGCGCAGCACCGAGTCGAGGATGCCGATGGCGTGCGACTCGCCTCGATATTCGCTGTATATCGGGAAGTCCTGACGGGCCAGCGCGCGGTTCAGTGCCGGGTTCGCCAGGTTGCATGAACGGTTGATGGGGAACTGGCTCCCCCTCATGGTGAGGCCGATACCGCCCGGCACATCGAGATGCCCGGCGAGAGCGAACAGCGTATAGACGGCCCGAGCCGACTGCACTCCGCTGTTGGAATACTCCAACCCCGTGTACATCAGGAGGCTCGCGCCATCAGCCTTGGCTAACGATACGGCCAGCTCACGAATGGTGGCGGCCGGGACACCGGTGATAGCCTCCGCCACTTCCGGCCGAAAATGCTCGACGTAAGTCGCCAGCTCCGCGAACCCCTGACACCAGGAATCGGCGAAGTTCTCGTCGTACAGGTCCTCTTCCAACATCACCTGCAACATGGCCAAGGCCAGTGCCCCATCGGTTCCCGGCCTTATCGGGACCCAGCGCGCTCGCGCGCGGTCCACGGTATCGGTACGGCGCGGGTCGATGACGACTATCCTGGTCCCACGGCCGGCCGCGGCCTCCAGCCGCTCCATGTCGACAGGCGGAGAGTCGGTCGCCGGATTCGTTCCCCACACCAGCACCATCTCGGCGTGCTCTATATCCGCGAACATGTTCATCTGCATCCGGCCCATCGTCACGTCGGGAGCGATCATGTGAAGTGAGACATAGCAGAGAGCTCCCACTCCCATGGTGTTGGGCGAGCCGAACGGGAAGAGGACGTTCGAGGCGGAGGAGATCGCGATGCCCTGGGGCTGGAACATGTCGCAGAGCGATTGCTCCTGAGCCCCGCGGCCCGTGTAGATCGCTACGGCCTCCGGGCCGGATCGCTCTCGGATATCGAAGAGGCGTTCCGCAACGACCTCGTACGCCTCCTGCCAGGATATGGGCTCGAATTCGAATGATCCCTTGGGACCGCGGCGGCGGAGCGGGCTCCGCAAGCGGTGTTCGCTGTAGACGATCTCGGGAGCGTGCAGGCCCCGCCTGCAGATAGTGCCGAGCATGTGATCGGGATCGGCCCGGATATCCTCAATGACGCCGTTTTCCGATCCCACCTCGACCCAACAACCCGCGGGGCAGATCCCGCAGAGCCCTTTCTTCCAATGTAACGGCATGTCTCCTCCATCAGGTGATCCGGGGAATATCTTTCGTTATTCCCCCCTGCTCTGCTGAAGAAAACATTAAAGAGCCGTGATCGCTAGTCCTTGATGTAGAACTGGAGCTCGCTCATCATCGCCACCGGCGAAGGCCGGTAGGCTCCCATGTCGTGCCGGAAACAGCACTGCGTGAGCGGGCCGAGGTCCCGGCCGCCCTGGACGCAACTTCCCCCGGTGATGAGGAAGACCCGGTCGAGCTTGAACGCCGAATCACGTCCCATCTCGGTCACCCCGGCCATGGTGTAGTCCGGCGGCGTTCCCAGCAACGGCGCAGCCAGCTTCGGGGCGAGTTTCAGATAGAGCGGATTGAGCGCAATGAATTTGGGGACTAGCGGGAGCATCAGGTTCGCCGCCTTGAGGAGGTTGGCCTCGTAATGCAGGTGGAATTCGAATCTGCCCCCGTCTCCCCCGTCCACCGTGAACTCCCAGCTATCCGCGTCCCGGTGGGAGGATATCTGCGCCAGGTGCTTCTCATCGGCCCGGTGGATGGTGGACAGGAGGTCCATGCCACGCTGGGTGCTGGCGAAGAGAGACCGGCGGTCTTCCGGCGTGAAGTGAACCATGCCGCAATAGGGACCGACCGGCGTGGAAGCCCAGTCCTCTATGAAGAAAACGTCGTTCGGGCCGAACTGGAGGGTGGGGGCCATGAGGCCCCTCTCTAGCAGCATCCTGGAGCACCTTCTTTCAGCTCTTAAAGACCGCGGGCGCGGCATCGGGAACTGCCTGGATTGGTCGGGGTGGGCGGATTTGAACCGCCG
>PHBF01000419.1 GCA_002841905.1 Deltaproteobacteria bacterium HGW-Deltaproteobacteria-17 | reverse complement strand
GCCGGTGATCACGTCCCCGCTGTCGACGTCGGCGCCCCCGCCGAAGTCATGGCCGTCGGTGTCCGAATCGGCGCCGAAAAAGACCGTCACCAGAAGGAAAATTCCGCCAAAACCCAAAGTGAACCAGTAAATGGCAAGCATGATTTTATCTCTCCCGGATAGCAACCGGCTTCCTTTTCATGGGGGAACACTACCATGAAAGGTGGGTGCATCCAAAGGGAAACTTAGACCTTTGCGGGAGCCTTGAACCTTGCTACATTGGGCGGCGGGAGTGGGTCCGGCGGTACCGGAGCGAGGAAATCGCGTGGTGTGGATCAGGTCCCGACCGTAGACGGGACAGCAGATGGAAGCTTGACCGGACGGGGACCGGGAAGGTTCTTCAGCATCCGTTCCCACAGCATCCTGTCCAGCTCCTGGCTGAGCCCGCGGGCACGACGTTCCCAGTGATTCTGACCGATGGAAGAAGTCTTGCGCATCATGTTGCACCTCTCTATACACCATACTACACATACTCACCAACTTGTCAAGAACCTGGTCCGAATCATCCCATGCACCCCGAACTGATCCCCGGCCTTCCCTCCTACGGCTTCCTGATCCTGATCGGTTTCGGCGCCGGACTGTACGTGTTCCGCCGGGTCCTCCAGCTTCGCGGGCTCGATGTGGAGCGACACACCGACTACATCCTCTGGATCTTCCTCGCGGCCCTGGCCGGAACCCGACTGTTCCACATCCTCTTCGGACCGGTGAGCTATGCCGATCATCCGTGGCGGGTCCTGGCGGTCTGGGACGGCGGCCTGTCGTTCCAGGGGGGCTTCCTCGCCGGCGCCGCGGCGACCTTCCTGCTGCGAAAACGCCTGCCGCTTCGGCACTTCCTCGACGCGGGCGCGCTGGGGCTCATCCTGGGACACTTCTGGGGCCGGATCGGCTGCGTGATGGCCGGCTGCTGCTGGGGAAAATCCCACGCCCACTGGCCCGGCAGGCTGACCTTCGCCGACGGCTCCGCGGCCGGACTGCACTACCGGGCCGCCGGACTCTGGCCCGCCGACACCCCCCTGCCCGGGCTGGTGCCGGTGCAATTGTACGAGGCCGTGTGGCTCCTGGGGCTGTTCGTGCTGGGCGTGCGCCTGTCACGCCCGGCGACCCGGCCGGGGCTAATCTTCGCGGTCTACCTGGCCGGCTATGGTCTGGGCCGGTTCTTCCTGGAGATCCTCCGAGGAGACCCGGGGCGCGGCCAACTCTTCACCGTGAACTCCGAGTTGTTGGCCCGGTCCCGCGAGCTGGGCACGGAGACGGCCATTTTCCTGAGCGTCCCCCAGGCGGTCTCCCTGGCGATGCTCGTCGCCGGCGTGGTTCTCTACCATCGTTGGAAGCACGACTGAAAACCTGAACTGTCGCGCAGCGCGCGTTTGATTTTTATTGGATCATTTTCCGGCGGAGGCGGCGCGGGGCTCGGTCTCCAGCTGGGGTGGCTTGTGATCGACCACGACCGCCTCGTCGATGATGCACCGGGTGATGTTCTCCAGGGAAGGCAGATCATACATCACGTCCAGCATGATGTCCTCGATGACCGTGCGCAGCCCGCGAGCGCCCATCTTCATCTTGTGGGCCTTGGTCGCGATCGCGCGCAGGGCGTCGGCGGTGAAGACGAGCTCGACCTGATCGAACGCCAGGAGCTTCTGGTACTGACGGGTGAGCGCATTGACGGGCTGGTGCAGGATGTAGGTCAGATCGTCGACCGTGAGGTCGTTGAACGGCACGATGATCGGCACGCGCCCCATGAATTCGGGGATCATGCCGTATTTGTAGAAGTCGGCGTTCTGCACCTGGTTGCGCAGCTGGTTGCGCTCGGTGATCTGGCGCGTGTCCTTGACCCCGAAGCCCACGGCCCGCGTGCCCACGCGCTTCTGGACGATGTCCTCGATGCCGTGGAAGGCCCCCGACAGGATGAACAGGATGTCGGTGGTGTCGATCAGCACGGGGTTGGCGTTGCGGGAGCCCTTGCCGGAGT
>PHBF01000418.1 GCA_002841905.1 Deltaproteobacteria bacterium HGW-Deltaproteobacteria-17 | reverse complement strand
AGGGGGCAGGCCAGCTCTCCTTCGCCGTGGAGGGCCGCTTCCTGCCGGATCGCGGCACGCTGGTGGCCAACGGCCTCTACGACCGCCGCTCGGGCAAGCTCGTCGCCCACGCCGAGCTGCAGGAGGCCTGGGTGGGCCTGCTGGTCCCGCCGACGGTGCCCTTGCAGGGCCGCGAGGCCGTCCGGTTCTCGGGCAAGGTCGAGGTCACCCGCGCCGCCGGCGTCTCCGACGTGACCGCCGAGGGCGGCCTCACCGGCGTGACCGTGTTCCACCCGCGCATCGCCCCCGAGGCCCTGCGCGACCTGGGTGCGACGTTCTCGCTCATCGCGCGCCACGACGCGGGCGCGGACCTGCTCGACATCCCGCAGTTGACCTTCACCCACGGCAAGCTCTCGGCGCGGGCCTCGGGCCGGGTCCGGCGCGACCCCGAGACCCGCAAGCTCCAGCTCAGCGCCGACCTCGAGGTCCCGCGGATGTCCTGCGCCGACGCGGTGGCGGCGTTCCCGCCCCAGCTGGTCCCCAACCTGCGCCAGCTCACCCTGGGCGGCACCGTCGACGGGCGCCTGCACCTGTTCATCGACTTCGCGCGCCTCGAGACCGAGGACGCGAAACTGTCGGGGAAGATCGATCTCGACCGCTGCCGCGTGCTGCAGGCCCCCCCCGCCCTGCGCGCGACCCGGCTGCTGCACGACTTCGGCTACTCCGTGGTCGAGCCCGGCGGCCAGCGCGTGGGCGTCGAGGTCTCGGCCGACAACGAGTGGACGCGCCCCCTCGAGGAGATCTCCCCGTACATGGTGGCTGCGGTGCTCACCACCGAGGACGGCGCCTTCTGGCGGCACCACGGCTTCATCACCTCGGAGTTCGCCACCGCGCTCACGCAGAACCTGCGCGCCCGCAAGTTCAAGTTCGGCGCGTCCTCGATCACCATGCAGATCGTCAAGAACGTGTTCTTCGAGCGCAAGAAGACGCTCTCGCGCAAGCTCGAGGAGTTGTTCTTCACCTGGTACGTCGAGCAGGTGGTGCCCAAGCCGCGCCTGATGGAGATCTACCTGAACATCATCGAGCTGGGCCCCGACATCTACGGCGTGCCCCGCGCGGCCCAGCACTTCTTCAACAAGAACCCGCTGGACCTCACCGTGCGCGAGGCGATCTACCTGGCCTCGATCCTGCCCTCCCCCAAGAAGCGCTACGCCTTCTACTGCAACCAGGCCGTGCCCGACTACTGGAACCGCGCGCTGGACCGCCTGCTGGCGATCATGAAGCGCCGCGGGCGCATCACCGCCGAGGAGTACGACGCGGCCATCGCCGAGACGATCACCTTCGACCCCGTGGAGTACACCAGCCGCGACGAGTGTTTCCGCATGATCCGCCGCTACTCGGGGAAATAAGAGATAGAGAAGAGACAAGAGACCACGGAAAAGACGGAAGGGGAGCGGAAAAGACGGAGGAGATGGATGTTTCTTCCTGTTTTCTCAACTACGCCGCATTCCTGCGGCGTTACGGATATTAGCCCCCTGTTGCGGCGTCTTCGCCGCACCGGGGGGATCAAGGGGAAAGAGCGTTACGGAGGCTAGCCCCCTGTTGCGGCGTCTTCGCCGCACCGGGGGGATCAAGGAGGAGATGGGGCTTTCTCGTGTTTTCTCAACTACGCCGCATTCATGCGGCGTTACGGATACTAGCCCCCTGTTGCGGCGTCTTCGCCGCACCGGGGGGATCAAGGAGGAGATGGGGCTTTCCTCTTCGCGTTCATCCGGCTCTTTCCTCTTGGTTCCCCGGGTAGGGCGACCGGTCCCCGGTCGCCCTACCCGGGGCATCATTTCCACAACGCCACCCAAGGTGGCGTAGGGTGGAATCCGCTTGATCTTTCCCCCCCGTCCGTTAGCGTCAGGGGAGCCGTTCCCATCGGCGAAAGCGAGGCGCGAGATGACACCCTGTGAAGCGACGCGGGCGGTTTCGCTCGAACTGCGGGATTTTTTGCACCACGTCCAAGACGTGAAGGAGGCGGCCGTCACCGACTACCTGCTGTGGCGGTGGCGGG
>PHBF01000027.1 GCA_002841905.1 Deltaproteobacteria bacterium HGW-Deltaproteobacteria-17 | reverse complement strand
GCCTCTGTGCGGACGTGGACCTGGCCAACCCGCCCGAGGGGCCCGACACCCACTGGAACCAGCTGGTGCTGCCGATCCTGCCCGCGACCGGTCCGATTCAAGGGTCGGCGCGGTTCACCCTGTGGCCCCGGTTCGTCTCCATCGCGCCCCGCTGGAAATGGCGGCTGACCTGGGACGGCGGCGAGCATACCGGTGATCCGGCCGATCTCGACGCCCCCGAAGACCTCGAAGGCTGGTTGAAGACCTGGGGCGTGACCCGCAGGACCTGACAGGACAGCGTCTTCGGCTGCGCCGTGGACTTCCCGATGGGCCCTCAAATTGGAAAGACCCGGGGTCCGCGGGACAGACCATCAGGGCCGGTTCGATTTCGATCTGGTTTTGGATCTGAACCCGGAAACATCCGGGAAACCGAGGATGCGCAAAGTGCCGGTCTCCTAGGAGACGACCGTCTCCTCGATGTAGAGGATGCGCGTGCAGTGGGGACACTGCATCATTTCCTTCATGTCGTACAACTGGTTGAACATCTGCGGGGGGATGCCCATGTTGCAGCCCAGGCAGTTGTTGTTCTCGGCCTTGGCCACCGGGGGAAACCGGCGTTTGGCCAGGAAGTCGTACTTGCGGAACCACACCTTGTCGATCGTCGAGACCAGCTTGGCGCGATCCACCAGCAGCACCTTCAACTCGGCGTTGATCTCCTCGATCTTCTTCGAGAAGATCTCCTCGCGCTGCATGAGCACCTTCTGGAAATCGGCGATCTCGGCCTGGCGCTTGTCCACCTCGGCGCGGCGCTTCTCCACGGACTCCATGAGCGAGAGCACCTCGGTCTCGTGGTCGCGGACGCGCTTGCGGATGCCGTCGAGGTCCTTCTGCAGGGCCACGTATTCCTTGGCCGACTGGACCTGGTCGATGGCCTGCATCCGCTTCTGGATGCGGTCCTCTTCCTCGGCCAGGGTTTCCTCGTGGGTCCGTTTCCAGCTCTCCACCTCGTCGAGGTTTTCGATTTCCTTTTTCAGAAATCCCTCGAGTTCGATGATGTCCTGACGCAGGCCGGCAAGCTCTTCGGGAAGCCTCACCAGTTCCTTTTCAAGTTCCTGTTGTCGGAGGTCATGCTGCTGAAGGGCGAGAAGTTGTTTAATCTGATTGATCACTGGTACCTCGCTGCGAGACCGCGGTCAACCGGCATGGAGAACCGGCGGTTTGCAATTCGTGGGCCCACCTGGACTCGAACCAGGGACCAACCGGTTATGAGCCGGTGGCTCTAACCAACTGAGCTATAGGCCCGTGGCGGTGCTAGGTATATGAATTGAGGAAAAAAAAGCAAGAAAAAAGCGGCGAAGCAGGTTATTTAACCTGCGAATCTGCTGGTTTTTCCGGGGTTTTGAAGCGGATCGTCCAGGAAACCCGGACAGGGCAGACGGGCTTGGCGGGCGTGGGAGCCGGGAGCTGGGTCTCCAGCAGCCCCGCCAGCGGGGTCCCGGCGACCGCCTTGGGTGCCAGGACCGTCCACCGGCCATCCACGAAGGACAACTTCATCTCGTGCTCGGCCGGATGCAGGAACAGCAGGATCGTCGCGAACTCCCGCAGCGCGGGCATCACCGCGGCGAACATCCGGTCATCGCCATCGGTGACCAGGAGCGGCGTGACCACACGCCGGGGGCGCCATCGGCCGTCCAGCTCGGCGAACACGTGCCGGAAGTGCTCAAGACGGGCGCCGTCGGCGGCCAGCTCCGGACAGAACCCGGACAGCGCAGCGGCGTCGGGGGTCGCCCCCGAGGTGGAGAGCCAGACACCTCGCGCGAGCACCGGGATGAAGTCGTGCCAGGTCCCTTCGGACACCTTCGCACAGACGCCTTTCCAGGCCTGCAGGTCGGAGGGCGGCTGGCACACCCGCGCCAGGCTCTCGAGGAGCTGGGCACGCCCGGCCTGGTTCGCGGGGACGCCGCGGCCCAGCAACTGACGCGCCTCGGAGCAGCGACGGTCCGACAGCAGCAGTCCCGCGAAGTCGAGCACGTAGTACCGGAAGTCGGGCACCTTGGGATGCTCCAGGAGCTTGTAGAAATACGGGATGGCCGCCGCACCCTGGACATGGGCCGTGTAATAGGCCAGGCGCTCCAGCGCCGCGGGCGTCATGTTGGGCAGGTAATACAGGTAATCCAGATGCAGCAGGCTCTCGGTCCGGTAGTTCTGGATGGTGCGCAGCAGACGCCGATACTCGAGCACGTCCTTGGCGGGGGCGTCCTGCGCCGGTGGCACCTTGAGCGCCCCCTCCTCGATCTCGGCCATGCGCCACAGCAGCACGGCCAGAAAGAAGTGCTCGCGCCAGTTCTTCTCTCCGGCGATCATGACCTTGTACCGCTGGCGCTCCAGCGTGCGATCATTCAACTGCAGCCGCTCGACGTACCGCGGACGGAGATCCATCCCCTCCAGCGGCCACAACGGCCGGACCTCGAGGACGTGGGCCTGGGGCTGGGTCGCCGGACAGCTCGGGGCCGGCTTGATGACCGGGGTCGTCACGGGCTTCCGGACCGGCCTGGGGTCCGTGCACGCCCCCGCCGTCAGCCACAGAGGCAGAAACAGGAGCAGGATGCGGGCGGGGCGGGACATGCACCGAGAATACGCAAAACCCTTCCGGATTGCGAAAAGAATTTCCTGAGAATGCATCGGGCGTTGCCCGCGGTCCCAACCTGCGCTATTTTTCAGGGCACCATCCGGAGTACCCCGACATGAAGCATGCCCCGTCCAGCCTGATCACTATCATGTTTGTTCTCGGCTGCTCCTCACCGGCACTGGACGCGCGCTCCGACCTGCGACCTCCATCGGTCGCCGGGTACTGGTACATCGACCAGCCCATGCACGCCCTCTATGAAGCCACCGTCTATCGGTTCGACACCGATGGCCCTGTCGCGGCGCTGGCCGCGTTTCCGGAGGGCTACCGCACCGGAACCGTGGGGACCGTGGACGGCTCGATCACGTGCGAGTTCGCGGGTTCCTGGGCCTCCGACGGGGGTCAATGGATGGAGCTCGGGCTGAGCTGCTCCGACGGGCACCACCGCGAGGTCCTCCTGAAGTTCGAGCAGGGGATCTCCGGCTGCACCGGAGATCAGGGATGTCTCCCGCAGGTCCACTCCGTCGACGGCGACACCGAGAACTGGACCCGCAACTGGCCCGAGTGGATGTGGCTCCGCTGCACCGGCGAAAACGACTGCATGGATCGCCTGCGCCTGTGGACCGGTCGCTAGTCGACCGTCCGGGGATCCTGCCGTCCTGGAGGACCTTCCATGTCCTCGACGGGCCTCCTCTGTGACCGGGCCGACACACCGTTTGATTTCCAGCGCCGGCAGTCCGGGATTTGCTTGCGTGCACCCCTGGGAAGTGCTACCCAACCCATGGGATGACAGGTGTCCTCATGCAAAATACCATGATTTCAATGATTCTGCTGGTGCTGGGCGCCCTGTCCTTCGCCTGCGAAGACGATGACGACGGCTGGCACTTCAACCCCGTCTGCGGCAACGGCGCCATCGATGAGGGCGAGGAGTGCGACGCGCCCAGCCTCGGCGGGGCTACCTGTGAATCCCTGGGCTTCTCCGGGGGCATGCTGGGCTGCACGCTGGCCTGCACCTACAACACCACGGAATGCACCGGCGGGTGCACCGACCTCTGCACCGAGGGCATCGCGCGCTGCCAGTCCGGCGGAGACGCCATCGAGTCCTGCATCGTGGCCGAAAACGGCTGCACCACCTGGGCCACGGTGGCCTGCGAGGCCCCCACCCCGTTCTGCGTCACCCTCGATGGTGAACCATTGTGCAACGAGGACGCCTGCGCGCCGGTCTGCACCATCGGCGCGCGCCGCTGCCACGAGGACGGCACCACCCGCCAGATCTGCATGGCCGACGGGGAGGGCTGCCCCGAGTGGGACAGCAGCCCCTGCCCGGAGGAGCTCCCCGTCTGCAGGCTCGACGGAGATGTCTTCTCCTGCGACGCGATGTGAACCGGAACACGCCATGGATCTCTACCTCACCGCCGCCGGCCTCGGCCTCTCCTTCGGAAACCTCTGGATCTGCGTGCTGCTGGTCTTCTCGCTGCAGACGGCCAACCGCCACACGGCCGCGGGCTACCTGCTCGGACGTGCGGCGGCCATCGTGGTGCTGTGCCTGATCGTGGCCCTGCTCGGCGGCGCCGTGGACCTGCCCCGACCGGCGCTGCACGCCTCCACCGGCGTGCTCCTGCTGGGCTTCGCCGCCTACCTGCTCTCCCTTCACGTGTTCGGCTGGGTCCCCCCGTGGAAGCGGCGCACCGCCCACGTCGAGGGGGCCGCCGACTGCGATCACCAGTGCTCCTCCTGCGCCCTGAGACACGATCCCGCCGCCCACCAGGCCTGCGGCGACTGCGGAGATCACGGCGTCTGCTCCGCCGAGGAGCCCGAGGTGCGCGACCTGACCGTCGCCGCCCGCCGCGCGCACGGCAAGGAGCCCTACGGCGCGGGCACCTCCTCTTCGGACGCGTCCGTGGCCGGCTTCTGGCCCGGCACCGTCCTGGGCGCCCTGCGCGGCGCGGCCATGTGCAGCAAGCTGGTGGTGCTGCTGCCCCTGCTGCTGACCGCCGGATGGCACGAGGCGCTGGGCGTCGGCGTGGTCTTCTCGGTCACGTCCTCGATCTACCCGCTGCTCGGCTTCGTCTTCGGCCGCTTCGCCCTTCGGCTGGTCGCCCTGAAAAAACCCCTCTTCTGGCTCAGTTCCATCTTCCTGATCGGGCTGGGGTCGCGTATGATCTGGATGGCCTTCACCCACTGAGGAGTCCTCCATGCGCCAGATCCCGTTTCTGACCTTCCTGATGCTCGCGGCCGCCTGTTCCTCTCCCGCGCGGCAGATCGCCGGTGACACCGGGAAGCTGGACGTGACCATCGAGCTCGACTCGGACGGCTCCGCCAGGATCTCCGAGCATCTCAGGCTCTCTGCGAAGAAGCCCGGTTCCGCGCGCCTTTCGCGCAACATCCACGTCGCGCCCATCTCCCTCCTGGCCGTCCAGGAGGTGCGGGACCTCTCCCTCAGCGATTCCCGGGGGAGGTCGCTTCCCCTGCGGACCCGTGCCTATGGGGAGTGGTTCAACGCCGACCTCGGGAGCGTGGACCCCGACGCCGACCTGACGCTGCGCTACACCATCTACCCGTTCTTCCCCGACCGCCAGGGCTTCCGCTGGGTCGCCGTCGGCCTCTTCTGGCACCTGACGCTGACCGAGACGACCGTGCGGCTCATCGACAACGGCCGGAGCCCCTATTCCGGGCTCGCCGCGAAGATGAACTACACCGATTGCACGACCTGCCGGTTCAAGCCGGCCGAGGATGGCTTCACCCTGACCGTCGGCGCCGCGGTCCAGGCGGGGAGCACCCTCGAGCTCACCGGAAGGCGGGACCGGCCAGCGCCCGCCCCGGACATGCTGCTTCCTGTGGTCCGGCAGAACGGGCCCTACCTCGCCTGGTTCGTGCTGATGCTGATCGGTTCGCTCGCGGCGCTCTTTCTCGGTGCGCGAGGCCGCAACCGCATGATCCGCGTGCTGAACTGGGCGCTGCTGATCCCCATCGCACTGATCCTGTTCCATGCGACCCGTTACTGGCTCCACGAGCTGCCGCTGCGCCCCGGAGAGCTGGACTCGATGATCGGGGAATTCCTGTGGAACCCGGCCGTGCTGGCCCTGGTTGCTGCCTTCATCGGTTTCCAGAACCGGAGCCTGGCCCGCTGGGAGAAGAAGTCCTGGTATCTGCAGCACGGGGTGTTCCTCATTTCCCTGGCGGTGCTGCCCGTTCCGACCACCGGTGCCTGGTTCGTCCCGCTGGGCGCGCTGGTCCCGCTGCTTTTCTGGAGCCGGAGGTCCACCTCCGCCTGGTTCGGCGCGGGCCTGTTCGAGGTGGCCGAGCACGTCCGGTCCGTCGGGGAGACGACCCTCGATGAAGCCTCGGAGAGGTTCCGGGTGCCCCCGGAACACCTCGCGTTCCTGCTCTCCAGGGAGCGCCATGCCTCCCTGGTGTTCGATCCGAGGGCAGGGAAGCTCCTCAGCGTCGAGAACGCCCGCCTGCTCGAGAACGTCCAGGTGTGCCCCCACTGCGGCGGCGCCGATCTGGTCACCCACGGGGCCGGTCACGCGGCCTGCGGCTTCTGCGGCAGGGAGTACGTGAGCTCGTTCGCACAGGCCGTGGCCGAACGTCCGGTCCCGATCCTCATCGAGGCCGTCGCGTCGTTCTTCGGCTTTCTCGCCGGCGTGCTGGGCGCGTTCGGTCTGCTCATCGGCGCCGTGTTCCTTGTCATCGGGATTTCCGCCGGGGAGGGCCCCGGGGAGGCCTCCATCCTGGCCTTGTTCACCATGGCCGTCTTTGCGCTGCTGACCTGGCGCACGGCCGTTTTTTCGCGCGATCTCCGGGAGGGGACCGGGCTGGGCAAGCTCAGGTTCTGGCTGATCCTCGGCGCGCCGGCGATCCTGCCGCTGGTCCTGCTGTCCAGGCTCTCGTCGCGCCGCATCCTGCTGCACTTCGGACGTCTCGATCCCCGGGAGCTCGAGGCCGAGCTTGGCAAGGGTCCCATGGATCTGCCGACCCTGGCCCGTTGGATGAGGACCAACCCCGCCGACGCCGCCGACGCGGTGGCCTACCTGTGTGGAAACCATCTGATAGACGCGGTGTACGACCGGCGCCAGGCCCGCGTCGCCCACCTCGACCTGTACCGCTCGCTGGCCGCCCGGGACGCCTGCTGCCTGCGCTGCGGCGGAACGCTGGGCATTCTCGACGGGGTCGTCCGCTGCCAGTTCTGCGGCGCCCTGCCCGAAGGAGGCACGACATGAACCCGATCGATCTGAAGAACCGCATCCACCGAATCCTGGAGACGAGCCCGCGCGGCGGAGGACGACACCGCCTGCCCTCCTGGGTCCTGGCCGCCGCGCTCTCCGGTCCCCTGATGGCCGGCGCGTCGCTGGGGACCACGGCCTGCTCCAAGGAGACGGCCGAGACACCGACCACGCAGAACCAGGGCCGGGAGCCCGTGCCCCCCCCGATGGGCGGGGAGGTGGAGGTCACCATGACGCCGCCGCCCCCGGAGATGACGACCGACCCTCCGATGGCCGACCCGATGGGAGAGCCCGTCGACATCTACGGCGGGCCGGTCATGGACGACGGGTCCTGGAAGACACGCGACAAGCCGACCCGGTGATCGGTCGACAGGTCCTCCCATGAAATTCCCTGGCAACGTGAGCGCCTTCTCCGGGTTCTGGATCGGACTCGTGATCCTGGCACCCGTGCTGGGCCTCACCCTGGCCTGTTCCGTCTTCGGAGGGGAGGCGCCCGGTGAGGCGCTTCTGCGGGGAGGCGGGCTGGCCCTTCCCCTCTCGGTGGCCGGGGCGATCGTGACGGCCCTCGTCGCCGACCGCCTGCCCGAACGCGGACGACGGTCCTGGCTGACCCTGGGCCTGACGATCCTGCTCCTGGCCCTCTCGTTTTTCCTCCTGCGGGACTGGGTGATCGTCGGAGGCACCGATGTCCGGCTCGCCGCCACTGAGGCTGTGGCCAAGAACGGCTTCTACGTGACGAGGCAACTGTGGGAAGGCTACGGGGCATGGTCCCTGCTGCTGCTGCCCGTGCTGATCCTGACGCTCGTGCTGGACTCGATCGTGCTGGTGTTCCTCCCGCTGTTCCATGGGCCCTTCTGGAGCGCGCTGGGGCTGCTGCTGCTGCGCGTGCTGGGGTGGCTCGCGCTCGGCGGCGGGCTGGGGGCGGCGCTGACCGCCTGGCTGGTGCGGACGGGTGGACCTCCCGGCACCGACGACCACTCCGGTCCGCCGGACGTCAGGGCGCCCGGACCCTGAGGTCAAACCCGTCAAGCCGGACGCCTGCCTCGGCCTCGACCCCCCGCAGGGCCGCGGCCGTGTCCAACCCCGACCCCGGAAAGTTCAGCGGAAAGATGGCCGCGGCGCCGGAGTAGCCCAGCACCACCGCCCGCCCGCCCGGATCGTAGGCGACATCGGCCACCGCCCCGCCGGGGTTGATCCTCAACAGAGCGTTCCCCGTGTCCACGTCCCAGACGATGGCCGATCCGTCGTCGCTGCCCGTGACGGCGCGCCGCCCGTCGGGCGCGAAGGCGACACGGTTGACCCACTGGCGGTGTCCCAGAAAACGCCGCACAGGACGCCAGGCGGCGGTATCCCACAGGATGCCCGTGTGGTCCTTTCCCACGCTGATCAGGCGCCGGCCGTCCGGTGAGAACGCCACGTCGGAGACCCAGTCGGTGTGCCCCACGAGGGTGCGGACCAGTTTGCGCGAGGCGACCTCGAACACCCGGATCCTGTGGTCGAAGCTGGCGGTGGCGAGGAGCCGGCCGTCGGGGGAGAACGCCACGCCATGGGCGTATCCGCCATGGTCTTCCAGCAGCTGGATCAGACGGCCGGACCGGGGATCCCACAGGCGGGCACGGCGATCATGGGACACGCTGGCCAGCATGGTGCCATCAGGCGAAAAACTGAGTCCGGTCAGCGGTCCCTCGTGCCCTTCAAGGACGTGAAGCAGCCGACCGGTGGACGCCTCCCAGAGGCGGATCGTGCGGTCGTACCCGCAGGAGGCGATCAGGGATCCGTCGCGTGAAAAGACGACCCCGATCACCCCCTCGGTGTGACCCTTCAGTTCCTGCAGGAGGGCTCCGGTGGCACGATCGGAGATCCGCACGGCGCGGTCCCATCCGGCGGTCGCGATCCGGGTGCCGTCGGGCGACCAGTCCAGGGAGTAGACCCCGTCGGGGTGCTGGATCCGCGTGATCCCGTCGCCGGCTTCGGTCCGCCAGACCTGGATGGTCCCGTCCTGGGAGGCCGAGACGACACGACGCCCGTCGGGCGTGAACGCCAGGGCATGGACCGCGTCCGTGTGGCCTTCCACCGAAGAGACGAGCTCGCCGGTGCCCGCGTTCCACATCCGGACGCTGCGGTCGAAGCCGCCGCTGACGAGCAGTCCGCCGTCGGACGAGAACGCCAGGGTGATCACGCCGTCGCGCCCCCGCGACATCTCGGAGATCGGCGCGCCGGTCCCCGTGTCCCACAACCTGACGACGCCGTCGTAGGCACCGGTGGCCAGCTTCCGGCCGTCGGGCGAGAAGGCCACGGCATAGACGCCTTCGCCGGGAACGGCCAGGCTCAGACGAACCTGTCCGCCTTCCAGCTCGATGATCCGCGCGGTCTTGTCCCAGCTGCCCGTGGCCAGAAAGCGGCCGTCGGGAGAGAACGACAGGGTCCGGACCTCGTCGGTGTGACCCGGCAGGGCGATCCCGGACGCTCCCGTGAGGGGATCCCACATCTTCACGGCACCGGAGTCGTGACCTGAGACGAGCCTCCGTCCGTCCCGGGACCATGCCAGGGAAATGACGCCCCCGCCTGACGATATGGCGGCCACGGGTCCACCCTTCCTGGCGTCACGGATCAGGATCTCCCCTGCGGCGCCCGCGACGGCGATGCGGCTGCCGTCGGGCGACCAGGCCACGGCCGAGGCGCGACGTGGAAGCACCCGCTCCCGGAACAACTCCGCGCCGCTGTCGAGGTTCCACACCCCGAGGTTCCCTTCCTGATCACAGGCGGCGATGTGCCTGCCATCCGGGGAGAGCGCCGCGCCGAGCACCGGCCCAGTGGCCAAAAGGGTGCGCTCCAGGCGCCGGACATGCCGGAACCCGGTGCGGTAGAGCACCGAGATCGCCTCCATCCGCGGACGGTCGGCATCCGGGATCCCTCCGCCGAAGCGTGCGTCCGCGCTGAGGCTGCCAGGATGGGCCGGGTTGTGAAGCAGCGAGGCCAGGGCGTGCACCCGCGCCGCGAGCAGCTGCCGTTCGTCCACCAGCCGCACCGCCTGCTGGGCGTGTGCCCGGGCCAGGTTGTACTCCGAATCGAGATGCGCCACCCGCTCCCGGGCGCGGGAATCGGCCTCCTCGCGCCAGGCCAGCGAGACCACCACCAGGGCGGTGAGGATCACCGCCAGGATCGTCACGGCAGCCGTCAGAACGGCCTTGTTCCGGGCTGCGAAGCGCACGAACAGATCCCAGGAACTGTAGGAGTGGGCCTGCACGCGTCCGCCCGTCATGTAGGCCGTGATGTCCGCGGCCAGCTCCCGCGCCGAACCGTAGCGCGCGGAACGGTCGCGTTCGAGGCACTTCATGGCGATGCCAGCCAGCTCCGGCGGCGCCTCCCTGCAGCGCTCGCGCACGGGACGCACCGGCTCGGAGAGGACCTGCCCCAGCACCACCGCGACGTTTTCACCCTCGAAGGGCGGGCTGCCGGTCAGCAGTTCGTACAGCACCGCGCCCAGCCCCCACACGTCCGAGCGCTCGTCCATCTCCGAGACCGCACCACGGGCCTGCTCGGGACTCATGTACCATGGCGTGCCCATGGCGGAACCGTCGATGGTCGCGTCGCCGGCTCCGGAGAGCCCCGCCACCGGGGGACCTGATCCCTCCAAGGGTGGTCGGGGAGCCTGCGATTCAGGGAGGGTCCCTTCGGAGAACCCCGGGCTGACGCCACGCTCTTCCCCGCCCCGGAGTTCCTCCGGCCCCCTCGACTTGGCCAGCCCCCAGTCGAGGACCACCGTCTCCCCGAACTCCCCGACCATGATGTTGCCGGGCTTGAGATCCCGGTGGATGACCCCCTGGTCGTGGGCATAGGCCATGGCGTTGCACACGTCCCAGAATGCGCCGAGCAGTTTCTGGCGCTCGATCAGGGTCCCGCATTTGGCGAGCTTGTGGGCCAGCGTCTCCCCGCGCACCAGGCGCATGGTGTAATAGAGGCGTCCATCGGGGCGACGACCGATCTCATAGACCGGGCAGATGTTGGGGTGCTCCAGGTGGGCGGTGATGCGCGCCTCCCTCAGGAAGCGGCGGGCGAAGCCCTCGGCCAGGATCGAGCCCGCGCTGCCCGGAAGCCACTCAGGCAGCAGCTCCTTCCAGGCGACGCGCCGGCCCGTGTGGGAGTCCATGGCGAGCAGCACCCGCGCCTGTCCTCCACGGGCGTGCTCCCGCTCCAGGACGTACCTGCCGGGGATCTCCTCGCTGACGGGAAGATCGGCCTCGCCGGAAACGCCGGAGGATCCGGTCAGGGCCAGGGTGGGGGCGGTGGCGTTCACCGGGCAGGAGACCGTGGGGGCCTCCACGAACCCGGCGCTGTCGGAATCGGTCCTGTCGTGTTCCCCGGTCAAGGATTCCCTCTTTCAGGCCACAGCCCCGGGAGCCCCTTTGTGGACCTGCCGTGAGGTCGGCTGAAATCGTATCGGATCACATGATTCATCGCGGTGACGGCCCCCACGCAGCATCCTACCGACCGCCGGGAAAAGTCAAGATGCTTCCGCGTGTGAAGGGGTCAATTGGAAGATCAGGGCGTCTTTTTCCCCGCGGCCCGATTCATCGAAGGCACCTTCGGGCACGCGGCCGATCCCGTGATCGCGACCTCCGGGATGGGCGGGCCTCTCCCCTGCGCGGGATGGGCATTCGCCCCGCTATTCGACCAGGTTGGGGGAGGTGCAGGTCTGAAGCTCCATGAACAGGTACATCATGACCTTCTCCTGCAGGAGCAGTTCGTATCCGGTCGCGGTGCTCCCCTCGGCATGGGTGTGCAGCACGGTGTACATGACCTTGCCGCAGTGGTAATTCCAGGACACCGTCAGCGGCTTCTCCTGATAGCGCAAGGACGAACCGTACATCCACACCTTGGGCAAGTCGTAGAACAGTCCGTCGCGGCAGCGCGGATCCAGCTCGGCCTTGCACACGCCCTGCTCGCCGGTGCCCAGCTCGTGGATCACGTTGCAGCCATACTTCATGCTCACCGGGCTGAAGCGGTTCACCACGTCGATCCACTCGGCGAGCTGGTCGTCCCCGGGATACCCGGAGGCGTCATAACACTCGTAGTTGACACAGCGGCCGACCTCGTTGGGAGCCCGCTCGGTGCCCCCGCAGACGCCCGTCTCATAATCAAGGGTGTAATCGACCTTGAAGGACAGGAAGCCCGGGAACAACTGCTCGGCCCAGTCGTAAGCGAAGTCGTCGACGAACAACTTGCCCCCGTTCTTGACCCAATTCCGCAGGTTCTCCTGGATGTGCGGCTTGGTCAGGTAGGTGGCCTCATCCCCGCAGGTGGCCAGCAGGATGCTGTAGTTGCGCAGCATCTCGGGGCTGGAGACCACCCATTCCGCCTCGCGATCCGAGATCTCCTCGACGTCGACCCCGGGCATGAAGCCCAGCGACTTCCAGAAGACGCCCATGTCGGGCTCTCCCCGCCCCTTGAGGATCAGGATGCGCGGAATCCACTTGCCCCGGACCGGCTCATGGACCGAGGGCAGCGTCACGATCGACGGGCGCGGGCCGGACTTCTCCTCCTCGGAGTCCCACACCTCGCCGGACCCGCCGGAGACGAACTTGGTCACACGTCGGAACTCGCCCTTCTGCACGACCATCCAGTACTCGGTGTTGGGCCGGAGCTGGATTTCAAAGGAGCCGTCGACCTCGGTGCGCGTGTGCTGGGTTCCCGGAGGCAGCTCGACGCAGCGGTTGCAGTAATAGCGTCCGGGAGGCGGCGCGGGCTCCTCCCGGAACAGGGCCACCAGCGCATCCGGCACCGGCATGCGGTTCACATCCAGGACGCTCATCAGATCTCCGCCCGGGGCCCAAACCCTGCCCCGCATCGTGTAATAGAGGGAAACCGGCACCACGGGCTCGTGCCATCCGTCGACGACGCCCTGCTCGGTCTGGCAGCCGAACCAAGGAAGCATCAGAAGAAAGAGGAACCATTTTTTCATGACATCACCTCCGATGACCTTCAAGGGCAGGGTCACGAAACCGCTTCACGGATTGCATACGTATTGCGTGTACTGCACTTCCGGATCGTCGAGGACGCCCGAGCCATTGGAGTCCAGGCCCGACTGTACCCTGGTTCCGCCATGCAGGCAATTGGCGCCTGCGGGCTCCTCGACGAGGCGGATCAGCGAGGTCTGCCCGGCGACGGCGTTGCAGACGTAGGCCCTGGACGTGACCTCGCCGGGCTGGAGCAGGTCGTCACCGTTGGCGTCAAAGCCCGCGGACACGGAGATGCCGCCGGCCGCGCAGTTGACGCCGATGTCCTCGGTGTGCACCTCCACCAGCGGGATCTTCCCTGGTTCGCCGTGGCAGACATAATCGGTGTTGGTGACCTCCTGCACGGTCAACTGGCCGTCGAGGTTGAGGTCCACACCCCAGTGCAGCGCGATCCCGCCATATCTGCAGTTTTCGCCGGGCTCCTCCGGGGCCGACGAGAACAGCGTCGGGGCGCCGTCCTGACCGTCCTGGCCCGGATCGCCCGAGGGGTCGGCCGTGCACAACACCTGGGTCTGCTCGATCTCGAACTCCTCGAGGATGCCGTTGCGGTTCAGGTCCAGACCGGTGTCGATCTGCACCCCGCCGAATTCGCAGGACGAGGTCTCCTCGGTCACTTCCATCATCTTAATCAGGCTGTTGTAGCCAGCGTCGCCGGACCCGGTATTGTCCTCGGCGCAGGCGGTGACGCCCAGAATGGAACCACAGCAAGCCAGGATCATCCAATATTTTTTCATGTTAGCCTCCTCCCGAAAGGTCCGGCATCCACCTCCGGACCCGGCCTCCCTTGGCAAGTGGTGTGCCAGAAGTCACGTTTTTTGGCAATGAAGCGATTTTTTACGCGGTTCCTGACTTGACCGCAGGCGTTTTGCTATTTTTTGTACTAAATATCCAAGCCGTCAGGGTGACATTTTCGTCGCACCGGCGGAACCGAGGGTTCCTCAGCGGGTCCAACTGAACTTCAATTCAATGGGCTTGGCGTACGCCTTCGCCTCGGGCGAGGTGACGGCGGGCGCCACGGTCTGCACCTTGCGGTTGGTCTCGGCCAGGCACCGCTTCACCGT
>PHBF01000417.1 GCA_002841905.1 Deltaproteobacteria bacterium HGW-Deltaproteobacteria-17 | reverse complement strand
TCTCGGTGACGGCCGAAGACGAGGACCAGGTCCGCGAGCTGGCGCCCCTGGGGGGACGGCTGGTGGCACTCGTGGTGCAGACGGACCTGCAGAGGCCGGCCGTGCTTTCTGCGTTTCCGGGGCTGCGGGCGCTGGCGATCCGCGTGGGACACCCATTCTCGGGGGATCCGGCGCGCCTCGGTGCGCTGGAGCGGCTCGATCTCGAGGTGCCACCTGGCGCACGCACGACGCTGGTCGGGGCGATGCGGGATCTGGGCGTTTCCCCGGCACATCTGAGGGAACTGAAGGTCCAGGGCGAGATCGAGGGCGACTTCATCCGGTGGCTGCGGGACTTCGACCAGCTCGAACTGCTGCACCTGGACTGGCTGGCGCTGTTCGAGCCGGTGGACCTGCGTCCCCTGGGCGACCTGTGTCAGTTGCAGGATCTGTCGCTGCGTGGCGGGGAGGGCCTGTTCGGGGCGACCTGGGCGCTGACGGCCCGGCTGCCCGGCCTTCGTGCGCTCTCAATCGTGTCGGTGACGGGGGAACCGGTGAACATCGGGGATCTGCCGCAGGGCCTGGCCGCGCTGCGCCTCGAGGGAAAGCTGTCCCAGGAGGATCTGGAGGCGATCTCGCGGCTTTCGGCGCTGACGACGCTGGCGCTGGCCGGGAAGGGGGCCGGCGGCGTGATTCCGGACCTGGAGCCCCTGCGCAGGCTGCGGATCTCGCGGCTGGATCTCATCGGTGACTACCAACTGGGCAAGCCCATCGCCTCGGTGCGGCACCTGCGCTGGATCGCCATGTCCAGGACACGCGCGCTGGATCTCTCGTCATGGACGGACCTGACGCACCTGGATCTCACGCTGACGGATGCGTGGGCCCTCAAGCTGCCCGCTGCCCGCAACCTGCGGCACCTGCGTCTGCAGGACGTGGGGCAGCGGCCGGCCCCCGTCACGGCCCGCGCGCTGTCGGAGGCGCTCTCGGCCGAGGCTGCCGAAATCACGTTGATCACCGACGGGCTGGACCAGCTCCCCGGGAGCTGGCCGTCCTCCCTCGCGACCCTGCGCCTGTCGGGCTCCCGGGTCGACGACCGCCTGTGGCCGACCCTGGCCGGTGCGACGAACCTGAGACGCCTGTTCCTGGGCGGCGCGGCCGTCACGCGCCGTGGCTTCAACGCGTTCCTGAAGGCCGGCGGTGACCGGCTGGCGGTCGTGCAGTTGCACGACAGCGGGGTCGCCCCCCGCAGGACCCTGACCTGGCGGGGGAAGGGAATCGAGCCGATTGAGTAAGATTTTTTCTGACAGGTCCGACAGGTCCGACAGGTCTGACAAGTCTGACAGGTCCGACGGGTCCGACGGGTCCGACGGGTCCGACGGGTCCGGTTCTTCTTGCGTTTTGCTATTCACATTTCGTGAAATCGACCAACTGGGCGAAGCGCTCGTCGAGGCGCTCGATGGTGAGCTCGCGCAGGCCGTCGACGGAGAACTGCTCGACGGTGTGGGAGGCCGCCACGGTGCCGTAGAACATCGCGCGGCGCAGGCTGGCGGAGTCCACCACGCCGGCGCGGGCCAGCGAGCCCATGAAGCCGCCGGCGAAGGTGTCCCCGGCGCCGGTGGGATCCACGAAGCTGGCCAGCGGGAAGGCCGGCGCGAAGAACAGTTCGTCGTCGTGGAAGAGCATCGCGCCGTGCTCGCCCTTCTTCAGGATGACGGTGCGCGGCCCCATCTTCTGGATGGCGCGGCCGGCCTGCAGCAGGTGCCACTGGCCGGTGAGCTGGCGGGCCTCCTCGTCGTTGACGGTGATCAACTGGAGCCGGGAGATCAGTTTTTCGAGGGTGGGCCGCTCGGTGGTGATCCACAGGTTCATGGTGTCGCCGGCGACGAAGGGGTGGTTCTTCATGGAGTCGAGCACCTGGAGCTGGAGATCCGGGTGGATGTTCGCCAGGAAAAGAAACGACGCGTCGCAGAAGTGGGCCGGGAGCTTCGGGGTGAAGCCCGCGAACACGTTGAGCTGGGTCTCGAGGGTGGTGCGCGTGGAGAAGTCGGGGGAGTACTTGCCGCGCCAGAAGAACGTC
>PHBF01000416.1 GCA_002841905.1 Deltaproteobacteria bacterium HGW-Deltaproteobacteria-17 | reverse complement strand
GCACCGCCGATCCGGCCGATCCGGCCCGGCCCTGCACCGCCGCCTCGGAGCTCTCGGCGGCCTGGGAGCTCCCCTTCCCCTCGCGCGCCGACGGGTGCGGCACCGAGCTCGAGACCGGGCTCACCGTGCCCTCCGGCGGCACCGCGGCGGTGAAGCTCACCATCCATGCGGACCACTTCTTCTTCACGGCGTTCCGCCACACGGGCGTGACGCGCCTGGTGCAGCACCTCATCGACGCCGACCTCGACGAAGACGGCGAGATCACGCTGGCCGAGCTCGACGCCGTGCCCGTCACGGTGCTCCCGTCCACCGTCTTCGATCTCTCCACGATCCCCGGTGAGCTCAACACCCTGCTGGACTACGTCCGCTGGGCCACCATCACCCTGCCCCATTACCAGAGCGACGGCGGCTGCCCGGAGCGTACTCCGCTATAGCCATGACCCGACGCCTGGCCCCGGTGCACGCAGCCGGGGTCATTCCCCCTCGTGGGCGCGCGCCGCGGCACGACCCCGATCCACCTGCAGAAACATCGCGATGACGATGGCCACGACGAAGAAGGCCGCGCACAAAAGCACCGCGCTGCGCAGGCCGAGGGCCAGCTGGAGCCACCCCAGGCCGAGGAGGCCGGCGATGGAGGCGACCCGACCGGTGAGGCTCCACAGGCCGAAGAACTCGCCGCTCTTGGACTCCGGCGAGAACAGTCCGACCATCGCCCGGCAGGAGCTCTGGGTGGCGCCGAGCCCGAGCCCGGCGACCGTGCCGGCCACCAGGAACAGGCCCGCCGCGTCCACCGGGATCCCACGTGCGTTGAGCCACGCCGCCAGATCCGGGGTGCCCGCGATCAGCAGGATGGTGACCACCCACAGCACAAGGGTGCTCACGTAGGTCGTCTTCGCGCCGAGCCGCTCCTGCAGGTGCCCGAAGGCGAAGGCTCCTGCGGCGGCCGACAACTGGGTCAGCAGGAACATCAGGGTCTGCTCTCCGGGCGTCCACCGGATGACCTGATCGCCGTAGATGAACGCGAACGAGATGACGATGGAGAGGCCGGCGTAGGCGAACAGGAACGACAGGAACAGGATTCCCAGATCGCGATAGGCGCCCATCGCGCGCACGGTGTCCCTCAGACGCGAGAGGCCGACGCCGGCGAGGGAGCGCCCCGGTGGAAGGGGCCGCGGGGCACCATGTTCGCGCAGCCAGAGGAAGGTAGGGATCGACGCCAGCCCGAAGAAGGCGGCGGTGATGGGGCCCACCCAGCGCAGGGCGGGGAAGTTCTCGAGGGTCTGCGGCCCCAGCCCGAACAGCACGATCGCCGTCGCGAGCAGCCCGCCGAAGTAGCCCAGCGCCCAGGCCGTGCCGGAGATGCGGCCCAGCTCCTCGGGCTCGCCCAGGTGGGGCAGGAAGGCGGCGATGAAGGCCTCGCCCAGGGAGAAACCCACATTGGACGCAATCAGGAGCGCCATGCACAGGACGACATCGCCAGGAGAAACCAGCGCCAGCGCGGCCGTGGCGGCCACCGTGAGGACGGTGCTCCCGAGCAGGAAGCGCTTCTTGGCGGCGGTGTGATCCATGATCGCGCCCAGAAGCGGCGCGAGCACGATCGTGATCAGGTACGATACCGAGAGGGCCACGCTCCAGAGGAGATTGCCCTGGCGGAAGTCCGGGCCGTCGCCGACGATCAACCTGGGGAACAGCACGCTGAAGACCACGGTGATGATGACCGTGGTGTAGGAGGAGTTGGCGAAGTCGTACATGGCCCAGCCAAAGCGTTCGCGGGTCGTGGATCGCGGGGTTTTAGGATTCTCCATGCACGTTTTTTCCTCCGATGGGTACTATCCTTGGGGAGGAAGTGGAAGTCAAGGCTCGACGATCTCCTGCCCTGAAGGTCGCAGGAAGTTGATTCAACTTCGCATTGCGACCCAGGAATCGAAGGGCTCGATTTCGATTTCGGGAATGGGATCGGGTTCGGGGTCCCGGCACTTTCGGGTTCAACTATTGTGAGGACAAAAAGGCCCAGCCTCAGGGGGCCGGGGAGGCCTCGGCGGGCTTGACGGCGGG
>PHBF01000415.1 GCA_002841905.1 Deltaproteobacteria bacterium HGW-Deltaproteobacteria-17 | reverse complement strand
TGATGCGACGACGGCGACGGAAACGCTCGCGGTGCCGGCGACCTCCCGCGTAACAGCGGTTCCGCGCAACACTCTGGGGACGGGCGATGACGTGGCGCATGACTTCAGCGCCACCGTCTCGTGCACGAACGGACAGCTGATCGTGGCCGAGCGGCCGATGTACTTCGACTACATGGGCTGGACCGGCGGGCATGACGTGGTGGGAGCGGCGGCCACCGGCACCGCTTTTTACTTCGCGGAAGGGACGTGTCGCCCCAACTTCGAGCCTTATCTATCCATCCAGAATCCGAGCGGCGTTGCCGCGGACGTCCTCATAACCTACATGAAAGGCAATGGCGCCATCGCCACCGAGCTCCTTACGGTGCCCGTGAATTCGAGAGTCACCGCTTACCCGAGGGGCACACTGGGGACGGGCGACGACGTAGCGCATGACTTCAGCACCAAGGTGGAGTGCACCAACGGCCAGCAGATAATCGCCGAGCGGCCGATGTACTTCAACTACAACGGCTGGGCCGGCGGCCACGCCGTCGTCGGCTCCACCGTAAGCTCGACGGCCTTCTACTTCGCGGAAGGCACTTGCCGTCCCAACTTCGAGCCCTACATTTGTGTGCAGAACCCCGGTGGCACCGCCGCCGACGTCACTATCACCTACATGAAGGGCAACGCCGATACCGCCACCCAGTCGGTGACGGTAGCACGGAATTCCCGTGTCACCGTGATGCCGCGCACCGTCCTCGGGACGGGCGACGATGTCGCCTATGACTTCAGCGCCAAGGTCGAGTGCACCAACGGCCAGCAGATAATCGCCGAGCGGCCGATGTACTTCAACTACAACGGCTGGACCGGCGGCCACGCTGTCGTCGGAGTGCCGGAAGCGGCTACCGCTTCCGTGCCCCCCACCATCGCCGTAACGCCGGGCACGGGAATGAGGAAGTTCGTCGACACCCTCCCCGGAGTGGGCGCGGCCAACGCCAACAATCTGGGGCAGTACCTCCCGGTGGCGGTGCCCGATACGGACACTTACCTCGGCTCCTACTAATACGAGATCGAGCTGGGAGAGTACACGGAACAGATGCATTCCAACCTGCCGCCCTCGACGCTGCGAGGTTACCGGCAGACGAACACCGCCGACGCCAGCGTGAGCGTCTTCAACTACATGGGGCCGATAATCGAGGCGACCCAGGGGACGCCCGTTCGCATCAAGTTCACCAACAGACTGGAGACCGAAGCGGGTGGCGACCTGTTCCTTCCCACCGATCCGACCATGATGGGAGCGGGCATGGGGCCCAACATGGCGATGCCGATGATGGCCGACCGAGTCGGCGGCGCCGGAGCTACCATCAGCGTCACAACCATGGCGCCCCATACCTTCCAGGCGGGCATGAAGGTGCAACTGCACGGCTTCACTCCCACCGCTTATAACGGCGTCTTTACGGTGCTCCCGACCGGGCTGGACGCGACCCACTTCCGGGTCACGCTCCCGTCGGACCCGGGGGGGGTGGCTACCGGCCTCGGCCATACCGCTGAGGCTTACACCGAGAACCGGGCGACCATCCATTTGCACGGAGGTTTCGTGCCGTGGATAAGCGACGGCACGCCGCACCAGTGGACGACTCCGGCGGGGGAGAACACCTCGTATCCGGAGGGCGTCAGCGTGCAGGATGTACCGGACATGCCGGCGCCGGCAGACGGCTCGATGACCTTCTTCTACGGCAACGAGCAGAGCGCCCGGCTGCAGTTCTACCACGACCATTCCTGGGGCATCACGCGCCTCAACGTATACGCCGGCGAGGCGGCCCCCTATATCGTGCGCGACGCGGTCGAGCAGGATCTGATCGACGGCACCAACCTCTCGGGCGCCAACCCGAGCCTGTCACAGGTGATACCGGCGGCGGAGATACCGCTGGTCATCCAGGACAAGACCTTCGTCCCGGACGCGGCGCAGCTCGCGTGGCAGGACCCGACCTGGGATACCGCCAAGTGGGGAGCCAAGGGCAGCCTCTGGTTCCCTCACGTCTACATGCCCAACCAGAATCCGGCGGACCGGGGCGGTTTC
>PHBF01000414.1 GCA_002841905.1 Deltaproteobacteria bacterium HGW-Deltaproteobacteria-17 | reverse complement strand
TGTCCGTGGTGCTGCCGCCCCAGGGCATCCAGAGCGACCAGTTCGTCTACCACTACGACATGCCCGGCCAGCCCATCGTGTTCCTGGCCCACTCCACCCTCGTGCCCCCGGGGGAGACGGTCATCTCCCGGTCCCAGACCGAGCAACTCGGCCAGGCCCTGGCGGCCATCCACGCCTTCTTCGCGCCGGTCTACGGCCCCCTCACCCCCGACCACTTCTACGCCATGGACGTGGAGTGGAAGTACAACACCGAGCCCGGCGAGACCGAGTCCCGCCTGGTCATCAAGCAGGCCCGGCCCTACCCCGGCCGCGGTCAGTGAGGTCCCCATGAAGCGTCGCATTTTCCTTGTGTTTTTCGCCGCCCTGTGCATGGCCGCCGGCGCCGTCGCCTGCGACGAGGAGAAGAAGATCGTCGAGCCGCCCTTCGAGCAGGATCCGGCCCTGATCACCCTGCACTTCCCTTGCACCGAAGACCTCCGCATCGGCGGCTTCCAGGTGCAGATGAACGAGGACATGGGCTACACCGCCGTCGACGGCGTGGTGCGCGACGGGATCGTGCCCGGCCAGGTGCCCGAGGTGATCCAGACCGAGGGCGACTGCCGCCTGCTCAGGTCGCGCAACCTGTTCTGCGATCCGGCCTGCAACCCCGGCTTCACCTGCGGCTTCGAGGAGACCTGCGTCCCGATGCCCCTGGGGCAGGACCTGGGCACGGTGGTCCTGCGCGGCCTCGTCGAGCGCCTGGCGCTGTCGGCCCTGCAGCCCGGCAACAGTTACTCCTACACCCGGCTGCCACACCCGGGCTTCGAGGTGAACCACGTGATCCAGCTGCGGGCCACCGCGGGCTACCTGGGGCCCTTCGAGCTCTACGGCGTGGGCGTGAGCCAGCTCGTGCCCACGACCTCGGCCTGGACCCTCTCCAAGGGAGAGGACCTGGTCATCGAGTGGACCCCGCCCCCCGAGGGGGCCCGGTCCCGCATCCTCATCGAGCTCAACATCGACCAGCACGGGCTCAGCCCCATGAACATGGTCTGCAACCTCCCCGACACGGGCTCGGCCACCATCCCGGCGGTCATCGTCGACGCCCTCATCGCCGCGGGCGTCACCGGCTATCCCACGGGCCGCGTCACGCGCCGCACCGAGGACTCCTTCACCTCCACCCAGGGCTGCATGGACTTCTTCGTGACCTCGGTGCGCACCATGACGGTGCAGGTCGCCGGCCACACCCCCTGCACGAGCCAGGACGACTGCACGCCCCCCGAGGTGTGCGATCTCGATCCGATGGTCCAGCAGTGCTACACACCCTGCGCCGGACCGGAGGACTGCACGCCCCCGGCCACCTGCAACGCGGAGAACAAATGCGAATGAGGATCCGAATCCCCCTGACGCTGGCGCTGGGACTTTTCTGGTTGCTCCCGTCGGGCTGCAGCCAGGACAAGCCCGAGGAAGAGCGGTTCGACTGCGCGAACATCCCGTCGGCCCCCCTGGAGATCAACCAGGTGGAGAATGGAGGCGACACGCTGCGCCCCGCCGGCCACCATGATCTGGCCTTCGACAGGGAAGGCTGGATCACCGGGCACCACGCCGGCGCCCTGATCCGGGCCAGCCTCGAACCGCAGCGGCAGGTCCTCTCCACGGCGGTGTCCACCGCCGAGGGCCTGGAGTACCTGCCCGACGGACGCCTGATCGTGGCGACCAAAGACGGCCAGGGCATCGTCGCGATCTCCCCCGACGGCGCGGTCGTGCCGCTGGAGCCCTCGCGAACCGACGCCTTCAGCATCATCGTGGGCCCGGACGGGCGGATCTACACCGGTGATTTCTCCGGCGGCGATCTCCGGCGCATCGACCCGGCCACGGGCGCCTCGGAGAACTATCTCAACAGCGTCCCCGACGCCCGCGTGCTCAACTTCAGCCCGGACCTCTCCAAATTGTACGTGGGCACCTTCGGAGAGCAGGTCTGGGTCGTCGATCTCGACAAGGAACTCAACCCGGTCGGCACGCCGCGCCGCTTCGCCACGCTGCCGCACGGACCGTACGTGGACGGCCTCGCGGTGGACGTCTGCGGCAACC
>PHBF01000413.1 GCA_002841905.1 Deltaproteobacteria bacterium HGW-Deltaproteobacteria-17 | reverse complement strand
CGGATCGGCGGTGCCCACCAGGTACGGGCAGCGCTGGCCGTCGGTCTTGGAGAAGGTCATGCGCGTGTAGATGGCCAGGCCGTGGTCCCTCATCAGGGCGGCCCTGTCCGCGGGCACCGACCCAAGGTCCTCGCTGGCGCCGGACGCGGCCGGCAGCGCGTAGCCCACCCGGTCCCACTGGCCGCTGGGGACGTCGGCGAACTCGGCCACGAGCCGGCCCGAAAGCGGCGTGTTCCTCAGATCCACCAGGAGATGCCTGGCCATGCCGTACTTCGGCGGCTCGCCGGAGCGGCCCACGGTCACCTCGCCGATGGAGAGGACAAATTCAGGGTAGTCCACGGTCCAGCCGTCGCGGATGTTCTCCTCGTCGTCCCCCGGGGAGATGCCGTTGAGGAGGGTCCACTCGGGTTCGACGTAGATCTGGATGTTGCCGTTGCCGGCGGTCTCGTCACAGGCCGTCGCGGACATCGTGCCGAGGATGAGGGAAAGGGAAAGAATGAGCGTTTTCATGGCTTCTGGCTCCAGACGAACGACACCGGCGTGCCGGTGGTCAGGCCCAGACGCAGCTGGTTCTCCAGCGCGGAGCCGGGCGTGACGGTGAGGGGTTCGGCCTGCTCGGGGAGCAGGTCAAAGTCGACATAGCGCAGCATCTTCTGGGAGGAGACCGAGAGGGTGACCCGCGCGGTGTCGGTGGACTGGTCCCCGTCGGCGGGGAGCCCGGCGACCGTGTACAGGGCGGCGCCGCGGGGCCGGGCGTCCAGGGCGAATTCAAACGTGTGGGTGATCCCGGCCTTTTCGGCGCGGCCCTCCAGAACCAGGGAGACGGCGCCGGCCTCCCCCTTCCAGAGCGGGGCGGCCTGACCGGAGGGCCAGTTCCAGCCGAAGTCGTACTGCACCGAGTGCACCTGCCCGGTGAAGCCGGTGAGCCGGCCCAGCACCGCGTCGGCTCCGGCGAGCAGATCCCAGGTCACGGCCTGGCCGAACTCACCCATCACCTGGCCGCAGTCCGTCAGGCTGTCGCTCTTGAGGAACGTCGGCTGGTGGGAGCAGAACACCAGTGGTCCGAACGTGAGCCAGGCCCGGGTGAGCGTGATCTCCCAGCCCGACGCGTCGGTGAAAGTGCCGTCGGCGAGGGGGGCTCCGGCGATCTCGTATTCGATCAGGGTCTGGCCGGTGGTGCCCTGATCACAGGACGTCAATAAAATCAAGGAAAATGCGATCATCAGCCGGTGGAATCCGGCGCCCTGATGCGGGCGCCTCCAGGGGCTGCCTGACGGCAGGTTCCCGCCATCGGTTTCCATCATCATGCTTGTCTGAATCATCACATCACCTCTCTCAGTAGCGGATCTCCAGCGTGCCCAGGACGGTCCTGGGTGCGCCGGCGACGAAGTGCCGCGCGGGCAGGTTGGTGGACTGGTCCGGGTTCCACTGGGAGACGAAGTTGAACTCCATGTCGTGCCAGCGAGCGTCCAGGACGTTGGTGGCCTCGAGCTTGAAGGAGAACTCGCGCCAGGTGATCTGCGCCTGCACGTCGAGCAGGAACACCGGGTCGGCCCACTGCGAGTAGGGCAGCGGGCGACGGCTCAGGAAGGACGATCCCAGACCGGCCGAGATCGCGACCGGGTCGCCGCCGAGCCCGCCGAGCCTGCGGCTCCAGGCCAGGTCGACGCGTCCCACGTGGGGCGGCACGTAGGGCACCAGGTCCCCCTTCTTCTCGCCGGGCGTCGGGTTCTCGGGCGTGGCCATGGGCGGGCCCTGCAGGACCGCAAGCGCATAGGTCCAGGACGCCGCCAGCGTGAGCTCCCGCCAGGGGCGCGCGTGCAGGGAGAGGACGCCGCCGGTGCGGGTCGTGTCGCCGATGGGCGTGGTGCGGGCGGTCGTGGGATCGAAGGCGTAGTCCATGTCGAGGTAGGTGTGGAACACGCTGAGCCGGAGCAGCGCGACGCGCTCCCCCCACGGCGCGAACCTCAGGCCCGTCTCCAGGCTGTCGACCTTCGTGAACGGCGCGTTCTCGCCCTCCTGCAGGGTGCGCGGCGGCGGCGAGCGGAAGCCCTGGCCCCAGGCGGCGAAGGCACGCAGG
>PHBF01000412.1 GCA_002841905.1 Deltaproteobacteria bacterium HGW-Deltaproteobacteria-17 | reverse complement strand
GACCCCCGCCACCCCAGCGGTTTGCCCCCCGCCGGCCGCTGTTACCCAACCAGACCCTTGCGGCTCTGGGCACGGTGGTTCTGCGCCATTGAGCCACCATGGCCGGCAACGGCGTCCCATCCATTTCCGTGTGCGCCCCAATTTGTCAACTACGCCGACAGGGTCTTTCCTGTCCGGCCTGATCCGATATGGAATGGAGTCCTGCCCTTGAGCAGCAAACAAAACCCGATTGACGCCCTGTGGGATTTTTTCTGCAGCCTCAAACTCACCGTGATCACCCTGATCCTGCTGGCCATCACCTCGATCATCGGCACGGTGATCGAACAGAACCAGGAGCCGGAGAAGTATCTGCAGATCTTCAGCGAGAAGACCTACCGTCTGCTCGATTCCCTGCAGTTCTTCGACATGTACCACTCCTGGTGGTTCCTGGCCCTGCTGGGCCTCTTTTCCATCAACCTCACCGCCTGCTCGATCAAGCGCTTTCCCCGGGTCTGGAAGACCGTGCACGAGCCGGTGCTCACGGCCGACGACGGGCTGTTCCGCACCTTCTCCAACACCGAGGAGCTGCTGGTCAAGCAGAGCCCGGAGGCGGTGCGGGACAAGCTCTGCGCCCTGCTGGCCAAGCAGTTCGCTCCGGCCACCGTCACCGAGCGCGACGGCAAGATCCATCTGTTCGCCCAGAAGGGCAAATACGCCCGCTTCGGGGTCTATGTCACCCACGCCTCGATCCTGATCATCTTCGCCGGGGCGATCATCGGCACCCTCTGGGGCTACAAGGCCTACGTCAACATCGTCGAGGGGACCCAGACCACCAAGGTCTGGCCCCGGGGGAGCGAGCAGCCGCTGGAGCTGGGCTTCGCGGTGCGCTGCGACGCGTTTGCCGTGGAGTTCTATGAAGGCTCGCAGCGGCCCAAGGAGTTCACCAGCGACCTGGTGGTGCTGGAGAATGGTCAGGAGGTGCTGAAAAAGCGCATCGAGGTCAACCATCCGCTGCAGTACAAAGGCATCACCTTCTACCAGTCGAGCTACGGCCCCGCCGGCGACCCCGGCTTCCGCTTCCGGGTCAAGAACCGCGCCAGCGGCGAAACCGTCGAGGTCAACGCCCGTCAGGGCCAGCCGGTACAGTTGCCGGGGGGAGAGAGCTTCATCGTCTCCAACTTCGCTCCCAGCTACCAGAACTTCGGCCCCGCCGCCCAGCTGCAGATGGTGGGAGCGGGCGGCCGTGGCGGCGCCTTCCTGGTGTTCCAGGCCTACCCCGAGTTCGACGCCCAGCGCGGCGGCGACTACATCTTCAGCCTGCTCGAGGCCAAGCAGCGCTACTACACCGGGCTGCAGGTGGCCAAGGACCCCGGGGTCTGGGTGGTGTGGCTGGGCTGCGCCATGATGATCCTGGGCTCGATGGCCGCCTTCTTCCTCTCCCACCGCCGCATCTGGGTTAACATCCAGAGCGTCGGCGGCAAGACCGGCATCAAGCTCGGCGGCAGCGCCCATCGCAATCAGCCGGCCTTCGAGCTGTTCTTCGACGATTTCAAAAAGAGCCTCAAATCCGAACTCAACGCCTGACACGCCCTTGCGGGCCCGTCCAAGGGGAGAGCTACCCATGACCAGTTCCATGATGTTCAACCTGACCACCGTGGCCTACTTCGCCGCGATGATCCTGTTCATCGTCTATATCGCCAGCCGCGCTCAAGCCGTGGCGCTGATCGCCACCATCCTGTGCTGGCTCGGCTTCGGCGCCAACACCGCCGCCATCGCTCTGCGCTGGAGCGAATCGGCCGCCATGGGCTACGGCCACGCGCCGCTGTCCAACCTGTATGAATCGATCGTGTTTTTCGCCTGGTCGATTCTGCTGGTCTACCTGATCTTCGATCTCAAGTACAAGCAGCGCGCCATCGGCGCTTTCATCATCCCCATCGCCTTTCTGGGGATGATCTGGGCCCAGCTGGGCCTGAGCGACTCCATCGAGCCGCTGGTGCCGGCGCTGCAGAGCAACTGGCTCACTTCGCACGTGCTGACCTGCTTTATGGGCTATGCCGCTTTTACCGTGGCTTTTGCGCTGGGAATTATGTTTTTTGTAAAA
>PHBF01000411.1 GCA_002841905.1 Deltaproteobacteria bacterium HGW-Deltaproteobacteria-17 | reverse complement strand
CCCTTCCCTCTTGGTCACGCGCTTCCTGTCAAAATATTCTAATATGGGTATCGAATATTTGCGGCTCGTGTCGAAAAGGCTCTTCATGTCGCCGACCTCGAGTTTGCCGGCTATCGCGACCTGGGAGCGGATGAGCTGTTCGGCCTCGGACAGCTTGCCGGCGGCCAGGTAGAATTCCTGGTTCACGGGCTCGACGGCGCCTTCCTCGAGCAATATGGACAGGAGGTCGCGGGCTTTCTTCTGGTCCAGCCCCAACCGGTCCTGCAGCTCTCTCAGGAAGGGCGGCGAGAATCCCCCCTCCTTTATCAGGTCGAGCATCTTCGCCTTCTCCGCCTGCTCGGCCTCCGAGAGGCGCCGCCCGCCGCCGGAACTGACCCGCCCGGCCTGAACGTTTATCGCTCCCTCGCGCTGCGCCCGGGCCAGTATGGCCTCGAAGGTGCCCGGCTCCAAGCCGCCTCCCAGGCGGGAGCGGAGCGTTTCCTTCTCTATGCCGGCCTCGCGCGGCCGCTCCTTGTGAAACGCCTCGACCATGGCGAGGATCTGCTCGTCCCAGGATGAGAGGGCCTCCGAGTCTATGAAGCGCTTCTTGCCCTCGACCTCTATAGGCTGCGCTCGCGCGGAGTCGAGCAACTGGCGCAGGCCGGCGGTCGCCTCTTCTTGCGTCAGCTCCGCGGCGCCCAGGATATCCGGCTCCGACATCGCGGAGCCGCGACGCTTCAGCACCAGGCCGACCACGTCGGCCGGGTCGCCCGCCTCGCGGCTGCGCAACTGCTCCTGTAGGTCGGCGCCTCGCCGCGCCCTGACAGGGGGATGGGAGTCCAAGATGGTGCCCCCGCCGATGGTAGCCATGGGGGAATAGCTGCGGACGATGAAGCGATCTCCGTAGCGCGTGACCGCCGGGTGTTCCAGCCTCATCTTCACGAGGCCGCTGCCGCCCGGCTCGACCTCTTCCTCGTTTCCGAGCAAGGTCACGCGCGCCATCACCTCGGCCGTGCCGTGATGGAAACGTATGCGGCTGCGCGTCTTGAGGCCTCGCGGCGCCTGCGGCAGCAGGAAGAGCCTGGCATGGACCAGCCTCGTCTCCGACAGGTAGCCCTTGGTGACGATGACCTCGCCGCGCCGGATCTCCTCGACGGCCATGCCGGGCAGGTTGAGAGCCACGCGCTGTCCGGCGTGCGCTTTCGTGACGTCTTTCCCGTGCACCTGGAGATTGCGGATACGGACTTCCCGGCCGTCGGGAAGGATGCGCGCCTCGTCGCCCACTCTGAGCGTCCCCTCCCACAGGGTGCCGGTCACGACGGTGCCGATGCCGCGCAGGGTGAAGACGCGGTCGATGGGGAGCCGGAAGGGGCCCGCGGCCGCACGCGGCTTTATCGCGCCGGCGATCTTCTCGATGGCGGCGGCCACGTCCTCTACGCCGGCTCCGGTCACAGCCGAAGCGGTCATCACCTCGGCGCCGGAGAGGCTGGTATCGGCGATGAGCTCTCGCACCTCTTCTGCCACCAGCTCGAGCATCTCCTCGTCGACGAGGTCGGCCTTGGTAATCACCACTACGCCTTCCGATACGCCGAGCAGGTCGATGATGGCGAGGTGCTCCCGCGTCTGCGGCATGACGCCGTCATCGGCCGCCACCACCAGCAGCACCAGGTCGAATCCGGTCGCGCCTGCGAGCATGTTCTTGATGAAGTGCTCGTGGCCTGGAACGTCCACGATGCCGGCGACGCGGCCGCTCGGGAGCGTTATCTCGGCGAAACCGAGGTCGATGGAGATGCCGCGTTCTTTCTCTTCCTTCAGGCGGTCGGTATCGATGCCCGTGAGCGCCAGGATGAGCTGGGTCTTACCGTGGTCGATATGGCCGGCGGTCCCGATGATGAAGTCGCTCATTAGCGGGCGCCGTCACCCCCGGCGGCGAGCTCTGAGAGCGCCGCGGCTATCAGCGTCAGGTCGTCGCCCATGAGCGTGCGGACGTCGAGCAGCACCCGGTCCTCGTGTATCCGGCTGATGACCGGTGTCGAGGCGCCCCGCAAGCCCTCCTCCAACTCGTTCGCGGTATGCCGTTCGGAGGTGAGCGCCACGGCCGCGGTCGGCAGGTC
>PHBF01000410.1 GCA_002841905.1 Deltaproteobacteria bacterium HGW-Deltaproteobacteria-17 | reverse complement strand
CCGACCTCGCCAAGGCCGTCGAGTGGTACCAGAAGGCGTCCCTGCAGAACCATCCGGCCGCGATGGGCAACCTCGCCGGGCTGTACCTCGAGGGCCGCGGCGTGCAGAAGAACGTCACCGAGGCCTTCCGCCTCTATCTGGCGTCAGCTGAGTTGAAGTACTACCCGTCCATGGTTCGGGTGGGGCTGCTGTACTACAACGGCGAAGGCACGGTCAAGAACGACGCCCAGGCGCTGTACTGGTTCCAGAAGGCCGCCGAGGCGATGATCCCGGAGGGGCAGTATTACCTCGGAATGCTCTACGAGAAGGGGCACGGGATCGGGCAGAACATGGCCGAGGCCGCGATGCTGTACCGCAAGGCCGCAGAGCAGGGGTTCGCGGAAGCCCAGCACCAGCTGGGCAACATGTATCGCCAGGGCACGGGCGTTCCCCAGGACTACCGGGAGGCGGTCCACTGGTATCTCAGCGCCGCCCAGCAGGGCTTCGCGCCGGCCCAGAACAACCTCGCCAACATGTACCGCCTCGGTCAGGGCGTGGAGAAGAACCTGCAGGAAGCCCGTCGCTGGTATCAGATGGCCGCCCAGAAGGGCAACCTCAAGGCCCAGCGTGCCCTCTCTTTCCTGGTTCGGTGACGGATCACTCTTTTTCGCTGAATCCGGCTTCGTCCTTGCGACGGAACTCGAGTTGATAACTCATCGCGGTCAGCAGGGGGACCGAGGCTGCTCCTGGCTGGTTGCGGAGCTTGAAGGTGAAGTAGGCCGAGATCAGGACGAACTGATACCCGATATACAGCAGGATCTCGGGGAGGGTGCGGGTGATGATCAGCGCATACATCAGCAGCGCGTGACCGGTGACCCAGACCTTGAGGAACGGGGTCTTGGGGACGATCAGTTTGGGCACCTTGAGCGGGCTGATCATGCCGAACCCGATCAGCGCGGTCATCGGAACCATCCAGGAAAACAGGGCATGCTGGCCGTCGCCTGCGGAGATCATGCCGAAGAGGCGGAAGTCCACGGCGTGGGCGGCGTATCCGCTGGGTTCGTAATATTTGCAGATCAACAATAGCGGCGCCAGGAGCAGGCCGGCCGCCACGGGCATGGGCAGTCCCTGGAACACCTGGTTGAACTCGCCGGACTGGGCGATGACGTTGAACTTGGCCAGGCGCAGGGCGCTGGCGACGACATAAAACAGGGAGGCGCCCAGCGCGATCCAGTGAAGATCTCCCGAGAAGTGCGGGCTGAAGCGCAGCACGGCAAGGTACACCAGGACCGCCGGCGCGACGCCGAAGGCCACCATGTCGGCGAGGCTGTCCATCTCGACGCCGAAACTGGAGGTCGCCTTGAACTTGCGCGCCATGGCCCCGTCGAACTTGTCGAACAGGGTGCACAGCAGGCTCAGCCACAGGGCGTGATGAAGCTCGCCCCGGGCCGCGAGCGTGATGGAGGCCACGCCCATGCAAAGGCTGCCCAAGGTGATGGAATTCGGAATCAGGTATTTCTTGTTGGAAGCCATTCAATCCCTCTGGACCGGCATTTAACGACATCGCGCTCCCGATGACAAGCGGGAAATCGGAGTTCGACGCGTTCACACGTAGAATTGCATTGTGATGAAGTGGGCGTAACAGGGTTCGAACCTGTGGCCTTTGGCTCCGGAGGCCAACGCTCTATCCAACTGAGCTATACGCCCGTCGACTCCGGCAATATAGGGGATGCCGGCGGCCGGCGTCAACGACAAAATGCGTTATCTGCGCGGGGGGGGACCGAGGACTTTGCGCAAGGTCCACAGGCTGCGGACGACCTTCGGGATCCGTCGGATCAGGTTGATCGCGGGTGGTCGCTTCTCATGCAGTTGAATGGGGATCTCGCGGATGACGATCCGCTCCCGCTGGGCCCGGATGACCAGCTCCGAAGCGAACAGATCCCCGGTGACCCTGCAGGCGGTCGCGACCGGCAGCAATGCCGTGCGGCGGAAGGCCTTGAGACCGTGGGTGTCGGAGCCTTCAAAGCCCAGGATCCAATGCAGCAACAGGTTGATGCTGCGGGTCGCGAACTTGCGCACCATGGGACGGCGATCCTCGGATCCGGGGAGCGCCTTGGATCCGATG
>PHBF01000409.1 GCA_002841905.1 Deltaproteobacteria bacterium HGW-Deltaproteobacteria-17 | reverse complement strand
CGGGGTGCGGCGGGGCCACCGAGAAGACGCCATCGGTGCCGAAACCGCCGGCGGAGACAGAGGACGTGCCGTTGAGGTCCCCACCCACTACATACAGGAATCTCCCGGGAAAAGCCTGCCTGTGGGCTTTGACTGCGTTGACGATCACCAGCGCCGCAGTGACCTGATCGGCCGCCGGGCTGGTGTGCAGGTGCACGCTGATCGCGAACAGATCCACCGGTCCCGGCAGGTCGATCTCCGCCCACAGCAGCTCGCGGTTGTTCACGGTGGGATCATCCCACCAGCCGCTGGAAAGGATCGGCCACCGGCTGAGGATGCCGTTGGGGAGTCCGAACCATGCGTAGTCCACGACCCAGTGGTTCGTGCCGAGTATCGCGCCGGAGAAGGCGTCGTAGTCGGCCGGGGTGTTGCCCAGGTAGTTCATCTCCTGCACCAGCGCCAGGTCCGGACGAAGGGCCTGCAGGATCCGCATGCCGTGCCCCGGATCGTAATCCGAGTAATTGCCGCTGGTCAGGTTGCCCGCGACGATGCGGAGCCGGAGCGGTCCGGCGTATGCGGTGACCGATACCGTCGTCGTGCCCGTCACGATGTCCTGTGTGTCGCCGCAGGAGAAGGCCGCCAGGCAGGTACCGCCGCCCTGGGCTGCGGTTGGGGTGAAGACGTACGTTTCGCCGACGATCGCTCCCCCGCAGGTGTCCCACGCGTCATCGACGCGCAGGGTGACCGGGTCGCCGTCGGGATCGGCGCAGGAGGCCGTCAGCGTGGTCCGCAGGCCCTCGAAGGCCGTGGTCGGGGGCGGGACCGTGAGCGCAGGCGGCGTGTTGACACAGCGCACCGTCAGGGTGCCCTCGGCCGAAAGTGGCTCTGCCCCGGAGTCGATCACGCGCAGGGACAAGGAGCAGGTCTCCTTCCTGCCGCAGGTCCAGGAAACGAGTCCGGAGGGATCGACCAGGGCAGAGAAGGCGCAGTCCGTCGCGGCGAGGTTCCATTGCAGCACATCGACGGGCACGTCGGGATCGGTCGCGGTGGCCTGGAACCCGCCGGCTTCGCGCCAGTGGAGACCGACCTCGGCGGGCAGGTTCGTGAGCACGGGCGGGGTGTTGGTCTCGAGGATCTCGACGAGGACCGTCTGCTCAGCCACCGCGCCGTGGGCGTCGGTGCAGGACACCGACAGTTCGCAGCTCCTTCCGCCGCCGGTCTCGTCCGTCGGTCCCAGCACATAATCGCCGGTGCCGTCGCCGTGGTCGGTGAAGCTGCCCGCGCAGAGATCGGCCCCCTGGACGCGCAGGAACAGTTCGTCCCCGTTGGCGTCGACGCAGGTGATGAGATGGGAGTAGACCACCTGTTCGGGCACCTGCAGGGTTTTGGCCGAGGTGAGCTCGGGCGCGACGTTGTCCTCGATGCAGGCCAGATCCTCTGTATGGAAGCCGGCCTCGCAGTCGCACACGGCCGCGCCGGTCTCGTCCGGGACACAGGACCCATGGTCCGAACAGGTGACGCCGGCACAGGGGGCCCGGGGCGGGTCAGATTGGCACCCGGGACCGACGGCCAGAAAGAGGAGCAGGAGAGGAAGGTGACAACGAAGAGCGATCATGGGACTCCGCCATGCGTCCGGCGCCCATCGCCACCGGGGACACACCGTACTATCCCACGGGCCCAAGGAGGTGTCCAGACGGAGGGAGGCGGAAAACCGCTTTTCAGGAGGTCAGAATCCCACCGTCACATGGAACAGGAACGTCGAATAGGATGCATAGACCTTCGGATCGGTGTCGTTTCCGGTCCACACGGGGAAGGTGAGCACGTACTGCACCCCCAGATAGAGCGTGGGGGAGAGCGCGACGCCGACGCCGGCACCCGCCGAGAAGGAGGGCCCCGTCAGCGTGTGATCCTTCATCCTGAGGACCTCGGCCCCGGCGCCGCCGAGCACATGGCCCATGACGAAACGGTTGGCCTCGGTGTGCAGCATGAAGTAGCGCCGGACCTCGAGGGACAGGGCACCGCGGGTGAGGGCCCCGGCGTCGTGGCGCTGGGGTGCGGCGCCCCCGAGCAGGCGTCCGCCGAGCCACCAGTCGCCGGCCGGACGCCAGAAGAAGCCCGCGGAGATCA
>PHBF01000408.1 GCA_002841905.1 Deltaproteobacteria bacterium HGW-Deltaproteobacteria-17 | reverse complement strand
GCCAGGAGACGGACAAGAGCCTCGGACAGAAGCTGCGTCCGGGCGGCCGCGCCATCACGGTCCCCGTGAGCAACACGTCCGCGGTCGGGTACTGGCTCCAGGCCAATGATCACGTCGATGTCCTGGGCACGTTCCAGAACGCCGCGGGCGACCAGTCCGAGATGGTCGCGATCACGCTGCTGGAGAACATCGTCGTGCTCAAGACCGGCGAGCGCGGGGCGGGCGTGAACAACCCCGACAGCAACGACTTCACGTTCGGCTCGGTCACGCTGCTGGTGCTCCCCGAGGAGGCCGAGATGCTGCTCCTGGCGCAGAAGGTGGGCGACCTGTCGCTGACCCTGCGCAACCCCGACGACCGCGGCCTCATGCAGGAACGGGCGTGGACCACGCTCAAGACGCTGCTGACCCGCGAGCGCGCCAAGAAACTGCGCATGCAGCGCATTCAGACGCTCGACACGATCCGGATTCTGCGCGGAATCGGCAAGGACATTCCCGTTCCGCCGCAATAAAGTGCGTGGGTGATTCATGCTCGGCCTCGCCGTTCTATTCTTTTTCGTATCAACATTCGTCCTGGCGCTGTACGTCTTCAGCATCGTGACGAAGGCCCTCGAGTTGTACGAGGACAAGTACGCCACCAAGGGCACCGCCACGCTCGGGGACATGTTCATGTTCATCTCCCCGGCGCAACTGATGACCATCACGCTCATCATCGCCTTTGTTTTGAGCATGCTCGGGTTCGTCATCTTCGGCTGGTTCGGCGCGATCCTGCTGTTCGCCATCGGGTTCGTGCTGCCCTTCAAGGGCATCGCGATGCTGCGCAAGCGCCGTATCGCGAAGTTCAACGTCCAGCTCGTCGACGCGCTGGCCCAGATGTCGGCCGCCTTCAAGGCCGGTCTCACGCTGCAGCAGGCCATGGAGAGCATCTCCCGCGAGGTGCCTGCCCCGCTGGGGCAGGAGTTCGGCCTGACCATCAAGGAGCTCAAGCTCGGCTCCCCCACGGAGGAGGCCCTCGAGAACCTCAACAAGCGCGTCGGCTCCGAAGATCTCGATCTGGTCGTCACCGCGACCAACGTCGCGCGCAAACTCGGCGGCAACATGGCCGAAATGTATGAGATCATCGCCGCCACGATCCGCGAGCGTTTCCGCCTCGAAGGCAAGATCCGGGCGCTGACCTCGCAGGGCAAGATGCAGGCGTGGGTCGTCGGCCTGATGCCCCTGTTCCTGGGCATCGTCATGAACGCGATGCGTCCCGATCTCATGGGGCCGTTTCTGCGCTCGACGTTCGGCAAGATCGTCATCGCCATCATCCTGGTGATGGAGATCATGGGTATCTGGCTTATTTACAAGATCGTGGACATTGATGTGTAGCCATGGATAGCAACCTGATGATTTTACTGGCGATTGGCCTCACCGGACTGGCCGTCTTCCTCTTTCTCTGGGGCGCGTACCCTGCAGCCCTCATTGCTGAGGCCAACGCGGAGTCCGAGGGCAAGAACGTCATGGGGACCGCGCGGAACATCCTGATCCGCAAGGCGGGGATGGCCCAGGGCAAGTTCCTCAGCGCCTCCTACCGAGAGAAGATGAAGTGGAAGTTCATCGCCATGGGCAAGCCCGAGACACGGGCCGAGGATTTCCTGGTATACCAGGAGATCGCGGCGGTCTTCTTCACGCTGTTCATGCTGCTGCTGCTCAACGCGCTCAAGAAGCCCCTCTACTGGAGCGTCTTCGGCGGCATCTTCGGATTCATCTATCCTTTCATGTGGCTGCGCGAGCAGATCAAGAAACGCCAGAAGAAGATCGTGCGCGCCCTGCCCTACGCGCTGGACCTCCTCACGCTGTCGGTCGAGGCGGGGCTTGACTTCCAGGCTGCCATCCAGACCGTCGTGGACAAGGCCAAGGCCGGCCCCCTCTCGGAGGAGTTCTCTTTGATGCTCTCGGAGATCCGCATGGGCCGCACCCGTGAGGAGTCGCTGCGCAACATGGCCAAGCGCATCCAGGTCACGGCTATCAGTTCGTTCGTGACAAACCTGATCCAGGCCGACCGCATGGGTACATCCCTGGGCAAGATCCTGCGCATCCAGTCCACCCAGATGCGCATCGACCGGACC
>PHBF01000407.1 GCA_002841905.1 Deltaproteobacteria bacterium HGW-Deltaproteobacteria-17 | reverse complement strand
CCCGCCTGCGGGACCTGATGGAGGAGCTCCACCACGGGGGCGAGGGCGGCTTCATCGTGCGCACCGCCGCCGAGGGGCAGAACCGCGACAACCTCGCCGCCGACGTGGAGTACCTGCAGCGGCTCTGGCGCAGCACCCTCGAGCGCTACCAGCAGGGCCCGGCCCCGGCGCTGATCTACCGCGAGCTGGACCTGGTGCTGCGCTGCGTGCGCGACCTGTTCACCGCGGAGATGGACGCCTGCTGGATCGACTCCCAGGAGCACGCCGACCGCGTCCAGCAGTTCATGCACTCCTTCATGCCGCAAGCGCAGGACCGCATCCACGTCTACACCGAGCCGATGCCGGTGTTCGACCACTTCGACATCGAGACGCAGATCCGCCAGGCGCTGGCCCAGAAGGTGTGGCTGCGCTCGGGCGGCTATCTCGTGTTCCAGCGCACCGAGGCCCTGACCACCATCGACGTGAACACCGGCGGCTACGTCGGCCAGCGCACCCTCGAGGACACGATCACCCAGACCAACCTCGAGGCCGCCAAGGAGATCCCGCGCCAGCTGCGGCTGCGCAACATCGGCGGCCTGGTCGTCATCGACTTCATCGACATGGAGGCCGAGGCCAACCAGCAGAAGGTCATGCAGGTCTTCACCGAGAGCCTGTCCTTCGACCGCGCCCGGCACATGGTGCTGCCGATCTCGCAGTTCGGGCTCATGCAGCTCACGCGCCAGCGCACCCGGGAGAGCCTGCTCACGCTGATGACCTCGTCGTGCCCCTACTGCGAGGGCAAGGGGTTCAACCGCTCCCTGTCGAGCCTGTGCTCGGAGATCATCCGCGAGATCATCCGGAAGAGCTCCCAGGCCAGCGTCACGCACCTGAAGATCTCCTGCCACCCCGACGTGGCCGACGCGCTGGCCCACGAGTTCGGGAACTGGCTCGAGAACCTCGAGGAGCGGTTCCAGAAGGCGTACAACGTGCATGCCGTCGAGCACATGCACCTGGAAGACTTCGACGTGCACCCCGTCATGGACGGCGAGCACACCGCCAAGATACAGATGCCCACCGGGCCGGGCCTGTAGGCGTCCGGCCGGGCGCGGGAGGTCTCATGCATTCACCGAAGCACTCCGTCGCCACCATCTCCGATCCCGTCTTTCTCCAGCACGTCTCCCCGATCTCCCATCCCGAGCGTCCCGACCGCCTCGCGGCCGTGGTCCAGCACCTGCAGGAGACCGGCATCTGGGAGCGCCTGAGGCTGCTCAAACCGCGTCCGGCCACCTACGAGGAGCTCAAGGCCGCCCATGACCCGCTCTACGTCGACCGCACCCTCGACCGGCTCAGCCTGCGCCGCACCGGGTACCTGGACATGGGCGACACCTTCTTCTCCCCGGGCACCAAGGACGCCGCCCTGGCGGCCGCCGGCGGCTGCGTGGATCTGGCGCTGGCGGTGTACGCCGGCGAGTTCGAGGCCGGCGCCGCCCTGGTGCGACCGCCCGGCCACCACGCCGACCGTGACACCGCCATGGGCTTCTGCGTCTTCAACAACACGGCCGTCGCCGCCCACGCGCTGCTCCGGGCCGGGGCGCAGCGGGTCGCCATCCTCGACTTCGACGTCCACCACGGCAACGGGACCCAGGACATCTTCTACGCGGACCCGCGCGTGCTGTACGTCTCGATCCACCAGAGCCCCCTGTACCCGGGTACGGGCGCGGCCGACGAGATCGGCGTCGGCGACGGCCTGGGCATGACGGCCAACGTGCCGCTGGCGCCGTACTGCGACGACGTGGACTGGCTCACAGGGCTGGAGCGCCTGCTGCTGCCGCTGATCCGGGCGTTCTCGCCCGAGATCCTGCTGGTGGGCGCGGGCTACGACGCCCACCACCTCGACACCATCTCCACCCAGCAGGTCACCGACGCGGGATACGCCGCCATCGCCCAGCGGATCGTGGCCTGCGCCGACGCCGTGTGCGGCGGGAAGATCGTCATGCTGCTCGAGGGCGGCTACCACCTCGAGGGGCTGTCCTCGGGCGTGGCCTCGTTTCTGCGCCAGCTCGAGAGCCGCAGCGACGACCCCGTGCTCAAGCCCACCGTCGAGGCGCGGCACTCCACGATCTCGGCGATCAAC
>PHBF01000406.1 GCA_002841905.1 Deltaproteobacteria bacterium HGW-Deltaproteobacteria-17 | reverse complement strand
TCGCACCGGACGTGAACACCAGCCTGTAGCGCTCGGCCCCCAGCAGCTCCAGCACCTCCGCGCGGGCCTTCTCCAGCATCAGGTGCGCGGCCTTGCCGAGCCCGTGGCCGGACGCGGGGTTCGCGTAGACGACGGATCCGATGGAGACGTACTGCTGCACGACCTCCGGAAACGGCGGCGTCGAGGCGGCCGCATCGAGATAGATGACCTCAGGCATTCCTGGACCCCTTCCGGAAAAAGCGCTCCCGCAGGGCGAGGAACCTCTGGCGTCCGGGCAGGAAACCGACACCGAAGGCGGTCAGCAGCAGGCACAACCACGCGAACACGTCGCCGAAGCGCACATAAAACGTCTCCGAGGCGGGCATCACCGGCACCAGGGAGTACACGACGTAGCCGTCGGGCCACACGTCGAGCCTGAAGAGGCCGGGCGATCCGTCCACCGGCCTCACCTGCGCCTTCTCGAGGGACTCCATGAAACGCACCGGATGCAGGCCGGCATCCGGATTCACGGGCGGATCCTGGGCCGGCGCGGTCGTCCCGAGCTCGCCGGTGGGCTGGATGAACGTGGAGACGCCGACGTTGACGTTGCGCACCATGGGCAGCCTCGTCTCCACCGACCGGAACACCGCCAGCGCCAGGTGCTGCCAGGGCTCCTGGGTCGCGCCGAACCAGGCGTCGTTGGTCGCGTTCACGAGGATGTTGGGGCCCGCCTTGGCCGCGCGGCGCCCGAAGTCGGGCAGGATGTCCTCGTAGCAGATCAGCGGGCCGAACCGGACAGGGATCGGTCCGGCCGTGGTGTCGGCCGTGGCCATGTCCAGCGTGAACATCCGCGTCCCGCGCTTCATGTTGGACATGTTGGCCGAGCGGAAGAAGTCATGCAGGAACGGCATATAATCATAGAACGGGATGTACTCGCCGAACACCAGCAGCCAGTTCTTGTCGTAGCGGCCCAGGATCCTGCCTTCCCGGTCGAGCAGCTGCGCCGAGTTGTAGGCGTCGGCGTCCTCGGCCTCGCGGCTGATGGTCGTGGCACCCATCAGCAGGGGCGTCGTGAACCCCCGCTTGATGCGGCGGAAGTCCATGCGCTGCGGAGGATCCTCGTAGTCGCTGGTGCGGGTGCGCTCCATCGGGTAGGGGTAGCTGCTCTCGCTCCAGACCAGCAGATCCAGCCGGGGAATGGCGCCGGTGAGGGCCAGCCGCTCGGCCTCCTGGGAGAGGCGCTGATGGACCACGATCTGGTGCTCCCCGAAATAGCGCGTCTTTCCGGAGTTGATGCCGATGTTGGGCTGGATCATGGCCACCCCCATCTTCGGACGGCCATCCATGGTGCTCCGCACCTGGCCGAGGCGCCAGGAGGACCAGCCCAGCACCGCCACCAGGATCGCCAGCGGGAGGGCCAGCCAACCCGAGGGGCGTCTTCGGGCGCGCGCCGCCTGCACCACCTCGAACACGAGCGAAGCCGACATCACGAGCAGCGCGGTCACCCCTGTGGGCCCGGTGATCTCGGCGATCTGGATCGAGGTCGGGACGAACCCCTGGGTGATCGCCATGTACCAAGGAAAGACCAGCGGGAACACGAACTCCACGGCCACGCTCACACCGGGGACGGCCACCCAGAGCGGCACCCTGGGCCAGTCGACGGCCAGCCGGCGGACGCCCCAGGCGATCAGGGCGAAGATCAACCCCTGGTACAGCGTGTACAGGCTGTAGATGAACCAGGCCACGACCGCCGGGAGGTGGCCATGACGGATGATCAGATCCGTGATCCACGGGAACCCGCCGCCGGCCGCGACGAAGCCGGTGACCCAGCCGAGGTGGAACGCCCTGCGCGGCGTGGCGTCCCGGATGACCCACAGCAGCGGAAGCATGGCCACCCAGGCCATGGGCCAGAACGGAAAAGGCGGACAGGACGTGAACCACATCACGCCCGACAGCGCCGCCATGAACCAGGGAAACCATTTGCCTAACCGATGCATGTCCGTTCACTCCGGGTCAGAATCGCGGATGCACCCTATGGCCTCCGGGTGAGGCTTGTCAAGTCAAACGAGGGGGGAAACGAAGCCGGGGAGGCTATTTGGACTGGCAGTATTCGTTGATCTTTCCGACGATCGGGCCTTCCTTG
>PHBF01000026.1 GCA_002841905.1 Deltaproteobacteria bacterium HGW-Deltaproteobacteria-17 | reverse complement strand
TCAGGTGCAGGTCCTCGCGCAGCACGTCGAGGAGCCGGCGGCTGCCGGGGGCCCTGACGGAGACGGCGCGGCCGTTGATCCGCAGCTCCCACGGGCCCTCGCCGGTGGCGTCCATGGCCACGGGGGCCGGCGGCTCGGGCGGCGCCATGCGGCCGGCCCTGGGCGCGCTGCCCTGCTCCACGTCCTCGAGGTGCCACTGGGTGAAGATCGAGGTGAGGTGCCGGCGGTACTCGGCCGAGGCGCGGACGTCGGAGATGGGCGTGATCTCGGCGGCCGCGGCGGCGGCGGCGCGGGCGATCACGTCGGGGGTGAGCTGGGCGTCGAGGAGCATCGCCTCCACGTGGGACAGCCGCAGGGGGCGCGGCGCCACGGAGGCGACCGCGATGGCGCTGGCGAGCACCCGGTCGTCGGCGTCGAGGTGGGTGCGGGCCGCCACCGCGACCATGGAGATGACCTGGGCCCGCCGGTTGCCGGCCTTGAACCAGTGCGAAAGCGTGCGCACGGTGTGCTCGGGCCTGTGCAGCGGGATGCGCACCGCGGCGAGGAGCTCGCCGTGGGCCAGCGCGCTGCGCCCGGGGGACAGGAAGAACTCCTGGATCGGCAGCGTCCGCCGGCCCTTCTCGGAGACGATGACCAGCTCGGCGTTGAGGGCCATCAGCGCGCACGAGACGTCGGCGGCGGGGCTGGCGTTGGCGAGGTTGCCACCGATGGTGGCGCGGTTGCGGATGCCCGGGGCGCCCACGACCACGGCGGCCTGGGCGAGCAGGGGCGCGTGCTGCAGCACCTGGGTGTGCGTGGCGCACAGGGCCATCGTGCACAGGGCGCCGACCTCGAGGACCTGGTGCTCGGCCTCATGGCGGATGTCGTGCAGGGGCAGATGCGAGATGTCGACCCAGAGCCGTGGCTCCTCGATCCCCTTCTCCACGCGGACCATCAGATCCGTGCCGCCCGCGACGATGCGGGCGCCCGGCCGCGCGGCGAGCGAACAGGCGTCTTGAATGTTGTGTGGCCGATGATAGGTCATCGTTCCTCCTCCCGAGACCTGGCAGTCTAACGCCCGCGCGCGGATGAAACAATCCCTAATTTCCGAGGAACATGTATTGCAAAAATCCGCCGGTTTCCGCACAATGTGCACACTTCCGGGAACGGATCCGGGCCTGGCCCACGTCCGTCCCCGCTGCGAAAGGAGTCCATTGTCATGGTGAAAATCATCTCCGGACGGGAAGCGGCGGCCCTGGTGGCGCCCGGCTCCCGGATCATGGTCTCGGGATTTCTGGCCTGCGGCGCCCCCGGGTGGCTGCTCGACTGCCTCGTGGAGGCCGGCGTGAAGGACCTGCACCTGATCGCCATCTCCACGGACTACGACGATCGCGGCATCGGCCGCCTGATCACGGCCCGGGCGGTGAAGAGCTGCCAGGTCAGCCACATCGGCACCAACAAGACCACCCAGGCGCAGTACAAGAACAAGGAGCTCGAGATCGAGTTCGTCCCGCAGGGCATCCTGATGGAGCGCATCCGCTGCTTCGGCGCGGGCCTGGGCGGCATCTTCAGCCCCGTCGGCGTGGGCACGCCCGTGGCCGAGGGCAAGGAGACCCTCACCGAGAACGGCCGGACCTACATCCTCGAGCGCCCGATCTGCGCGGACGTGGCGCTGATCAAGGCCCGGAAGGCCGACACGCTGGGCAACCTGGTCTATTCCAAGATGGCCCGCAACAGCAACCCGATCATGGCCATGGGCGCCCCGATCACCATCGTCGAGGTCGACGAGATCGTGGAGCCGGGGCAGATCGACCCCGAGGAGGTCGTCACCCCGGGGGCCCTCGTGCAATATCTTGTCAGGAAGGGGGCGTGACATGCTGGATCGTGACGCCAAGAAAGTGCTCATCGGAAAACGCATCGCCCAGGAGCTCAAGGACGGCGACTACGTCAACCTCGGCATCGGCCTCCCCGTGGAGGTCGCCAACCACATCCCGGAGGGCATCCGGGTGTTCTTCCAGAGCGAGAACGGGATCCTGGGCGCGGGCCCTGCCCCGCTCCCGGGCCAGGAGGATCCGGACCTGATCAACGCCGGCGGCGGATCCATCACCGCCATCCCGGGCGCCTCCTACTTCGACTCCTTCCTCTCCTTCTCCCTGATCCGGGGCGGCCACATCAACATGACCGTGCTGGGCGCCCTCCAGGTCGACGCCCGGGGCAACATCGCCAACTGGTCGATCCCGGGCAAGCTCGTGCCGGGCATCGGCGGCGCGATGGATCTGGTCGTGGGTGCCAAGCAGGTCGTGGCCGCCATGGAGCACACCGACAAGGACGGCAACCCGAAGATCCTGGAGGCGTGCACGCTGCCGCTGACCGGCGCGGGCGTCGTGACGCTCATCGTCACGGACATGGCCGTGATCCGCGTGACTCCGGCAGGGCTGCGCCTGTGCGAGGTCGCGTCGTGGACCACCGTCGACGAGGTCGTCGCCGCCACGGGCGCCAGGCTCATCATCGACGGCCCGGTGGGCACCTTCGCGTAGAAGAATCCGAGTCAGGAAGAGACTGCGGAAAAGACAGACTGAAGAACAGAAAAGACGGAGTCCTGTTGGGGGAGGAAGCACCCTACCGAACCCAAACGGGTCCGTCTGCTCCGCTCCCTCTCCGTCTTCTCCGAAGTCTGCTTGAAAAGGGAAAAAGTCCCGGGTTCAGGCGGTCTCGTACTGGGCGAGCGTGGCGCGGAGCTGGTCGCACATCTGCTCCTGCAGGCGGCGCGGCGTGATGACCTGGACGGCGGGGCCGAAGCCCAGCACCCAGGTGATGAACTCCTCGTTGATGACCGCGTGCAGCGTCAGATCGAGGCTTCCGGCGGGTCCGCGCGTCAGGCGCGAGTTCTCGGGCAGGCGCTCGGCACGAAGCGCAGGCGCACCTTCTGCTCCTTGCCGGGCAGCAGGCCGCCCCAGAAGGGCACGAACGCCTCGGGATCCCAGTCCGGGGGCACCTCGGCCGGCTCCTTGCGCAGGTGGGCGCAGGCGGAGATGCGCTCGATGGCGAACACGCGCGGCAGCCCGTCGCGGACCGACTCCGAGCGGCCGATCACGTACAGCCCGCTCTTGTAGGCCAGCAGCGTGTATGGATGCACGATGTGCCGGCGGGTCTCGCCGCGCAGCCCGGCGTAGTCCATCTCCAGCTTCTTCCCGTTGATCAGCCCCGTCAGCACCTCCTCGAAGATCTCGCCCGAGGTCGTGAAGTCGCGGGTGAACGGCTGCCGGGCCATGAGCTTGCCGGTCAGGTTGAGCTTCTTGTTGCTCGCCGCGCTCTCGAGCTTGGACGACACCTTCTCGGCGAGATCGGCCAGGAAATCCTCCAGGCCGGTGCCCTGGTATTTATGGAACATGCCCAACGCCAGCCGGGCCACGACGAGGTCCATCGTCGTCATTTTCACGTCGAACTGACGCTGCGACGGCATCACGGACCACACCTGGCGCCCGTCGGGCGTCTCGTGCGTCCTCAGCGCAAGATCGGTCTTCTGCAGATCCGCCAGATCGCGCTGCACGCTGCGCAGGCTCACGTGGAGCTCCCGCGCCAGATCCGGAGGGTAGACCTCCTTGCCCATGATGAGCCGCTCCTGCAGCCGCAGCAGGCGGACAGCCTTCTTGTTGGTGAGTCCGACCATGGCCGGCACCTCCTTCCATGGTGCTTCTACCACAGTTTTTCAGAGATGACAGTTTTTGACACCTTTCAGGATCGTTTTTCCGGGAATTCGTCCATCATTTCATGAACTCCCATGCGGTGCCGACGACGGAGGAACCGGCAGCGGGGGCAGGATCACGAAGGCGGCGGGCGCGGCCACCTCCACGGCGGGATCGTCGCGGAAGGCCAGCAGGCGGGCGCGGCGGGAGACGTCGTAGTTGCCGGCCCGGGCCGTCTGGGCACACAACAATGAAAGAGCGACCTGGCGCAGGGGCACGTGCGGGCTCGCGGACAGGGCCGTCTCGACGGCGTGCACCTGGTCCGGCGGGCGGATCCGGACCCAGTCTCCGGCGGTCTCATGGAGCGCGACGACGACATGGGCGCCGAAGTGCCCGGCCACGGCCCAGGCGTCGAACAGCCCGGCGAGGTCCTGCGGCGGCTGGGTCCAGGCGGCCAGGCGGGCCGCCACGTGCACGCGGGACGGCTCGGCGCCCAGCCCCTCGAGGATCGGCCGCAGGAGCGCCCCCAGGTGCCGAGGACGCAGGGGCGCGGCCCAGGAGGCGGCCTCCACCAGGGAGGTGAGCTTCTCCGGGTCGGCGGAAAGCCCGGCGACCGCGTCCTGCAGGATCCCGGCCGCCCCGGAGCCCGGCGCCGTGAACCGCAGCAGCACGGACGCGGCCAGCCGGCGCTCGGGGGCCACCCCGGTGTCACAGAGGGCTGCCAGCCGCCGTGCGAGCACCGGCGTCACCTCGAACAGCGGTCGGTCCCGCAGTCCGGTGAGCACCCGCACGCGCTCGTCGGGACCACCCCGGTCCAGAAGCGCCATGATCAGCCCGTTGAAGCGCTCCAGGCCTGCCGCGTCGAGCTCGTCGAGGGGGATGCCGGCGACCTCGAAGGCGACCTCGGGCGGGTCCTGGACCACCACCCGCAGCAGCAGGTCCCAGACCGCGGGACGATCCAGGAAGTGCCACAGGGAACGCAGGATCGCGATGCGCACGTCCTTGTGGGTCGCGGACGCCTCATGCCCGAGCACGAAGGCCAGCGCCGCGTCGGTACGCAGGGAGCCCGCCAGGCGCAGCACCTCCTTGGCGACGGTCACCTTCGCCAGCGGCACCGTCCGCAGGAAAGCCAGCGCCGCGGGGGCGCTCATGCGCCGGATCCTCCGCAGCACGGCATAGATCGCGACCGAAGCGCGATCGTCCTGCATGCAGCGGGCCAGCTCGGGCAGCCCGGCGTCGTCGTCCCACCGGGCCAGCGCCGCGATGGCCAGGCCCCGGGTGAAGAGGTTTTCGCAGTTGGCGAGCCCCTCCACGGCGGCCACGTCGGCCTCCGGGATGCGCGCCAGGCGGGCGAGCGCGCCCGCGACGGCCGGGGCATCGCGATCCTTCTCCGAGGCGAGCCCGACCAGGACGCGGGCGAAGACCTGCTGCTGGCGGCGCGTCCAGCGCCCGAAGCCGTCGTGGACCGGCAGCACCCAGCCGGTCTTTCCGCTGGAGAAGCGGCCCTTGGGCATCTTCCGGGCCTCCAGGTGCGGCGTGAGCAGGTCCTGCCGGTGGGCGTTGGCGAAGCGGATCACGCAGGCCAGCGCCAGGCAGCTCGGATCGTCGTGGATCATCCGCGGCGCCAGCTCATGCCAGAGCGCGGGCTGCCAGCGCCACAGGAGGGCGCCGGCCTCCCCTGCGTGCATCTGGACCTTGGAATCCGTGGCGATCCGCTCCAGGAGCCGCACCAGCTCCGGAAAGACGCGAAGGCGGCGGCCCAGCCGCTGCGCCAGGATGACCAGGAAGTACTCGCGCTCCCGTCCGGCCCAGGTCTTCACCACCGGGGCCAGGTGCGGGCCCAGCGCCTGCATCTGCGCGTCGTCGATGCGCCGCTCCATGTCAGGGATGCCCAGCACCCCGCGCTCGGCGACGGTGATCGCGAGCTGGCGGGCGGCCCAGGCGGGGAACCGCGGCAGGAGCCGGGCCACGACCTGCTGCAGGAGCCCGGAGGTCGTCCAGGAGATGTCGGGGGCGTCCAGGGCGGCCCGGATGATCGCCTCGAGCGCTCCGAGGTGGGCCTCGTCGAAGCGGCCGGGCGGGAACGCCGCCAGGGCCCGGAACAGGGCCTGGCGCACCGGATCCTGGTCGTTTCTCCGGGCGGCCAGCACGGCCAGCGTCCGCCCGAGGTGGGCCGGCTCGTAGGCCGTCATGCGCACCAGGGACTGCAGCGCCCCCGCCCTCAGGTCCGCGTCGCTGTGGGACAGAAACGGCTCCAGGAAGGCGAAGCCCTCCTCCCACGGCAGGAACGCCGCATAGCGCAGCCGGGCGGCCCGATCCGCCGCCAGCGACGGCAGCTCCAGGTGGGTCCGGGCCTCGCGGTGCCGGTGCACGGCCGAGAGCCTGCCGATGATCTCCGGAGACAGCCGGCACGCCTCGTCGGCCAGGGCGCACCGCTGACGGAGGTACAACTCGTCGCGCGCCGCGGCCGGCAGCCGTCGAAACCACGAGAGATCGTGACGGACCAGCCCGGGGCGCTCTCGCAGGATCATCCGCAGCTGCGCGACCTCCAGCCGCCCCAGCGCCGCAGAAGACGGCGCGCCCGCCTCCGGGTGCGCCAGCAGCGGCGACACCGTGGGGACCGGCCGCAGCCGGAACAGCCGCTGCAGCACGTCCACCGGGGGTCGGAAGTCGTAGGTGCCGGCGAACTCGATCAGGGACAGGGCCAGGTCCGGATGGCGCTCCACCAGCCCCTCGAGCACGCCAAGATAGATGCCGTGGAGGGTCGGCAGGGACGCGTCGGCGGCGGCGAGACTTGCGTACAACTCCCCCGTGGCGGTCCCGGCGTGAAAGCGGGCCAGGCTCCGCCAGTGCAGGGGGGTGGCCAGGGCCCGCCACCGGGCGAGATGACGCTGCACGACCGCCGAGGACGCGCGGGGCAGCACCTCGGCCAGCCTGCGGTCGTCCTCCCGTGCCAGCCGCTCCGCGAACCGGTCGATGGCCGTCAGCCGGCCGCGACGGGTCAACCCGTCCAGCAGCGTCCTGCGATCCTGCGCAGGGGCGTCAAAGAGGGCGTCGCACAGGGCGTCGTCAGGCAGGATCCGCACCGCCAGGGTGAGGGCCTGGCCCCGCACCGTCGCGGAGGCGTCCGCCAGCGACCGGCCCACGAACCGGTGATCCCGGCTTCCGTAGCAGGCGTGCAGCGCCAGGCAGCGCTCATGACAGGATCCCCCCTCCAGCTCCGCCAGGGCCGCGGCGATCCGGGGCGTCCGCGCGGCCTGCCTGCCGAGCTCGATCATGACCTTGACCCGTTGTGCGTGCGGGAGTCCTTCGACCTTCCCGAGAATGTCCTTGGCGGTTTTCATGGCCATTCCCTTTCGTTGCGTCAACTTTTTACTGCAGGACCGGTCGTCGGGCAAGGGTGAAATTCCGCTTCGCACAAGGTGGTTCCAGGGTTATACTGTCACGGCGCCGACCGGCCGGTAGAGGGCATCATGAAAAGATACGATTTTTATAAACCATTACTCCTCGCTGCGATTCTGCTGCTCCCCGCCTGGACCTGCTTCCGCACCGAGCCGCAGACCCTGACCACGGATCCCGTCGGGGAGGGGACCTCCGCCGGTGGCGGAATGGGCGCGCCCCCCGACGAAGGTGCAGACAAGATCATGGGGACCGACCTGACCCCGCCGCCCGACGAGGCGGTCATGAAGTCCCCTCCTCCTCCTCCTCCTCCTCCTCCGCCGCCGCCGCCACCGCCGCCGCCCGACGCCGACAACGACGGAGTGCCCGACGTGAAGGACAACTGTCCGCGACACCCCAACGCCGATCAGAAGGACCGCAACAAAAACGGCAAGGGAGACCCCTGTGACTGCGGTGACGGCGTCGTCACGCCGCCCGAGCAGTGCGAGCCGAAGCTGGCGGTGAAGGCCACCTGCCAGACCTACGGCTACCAGAGCGGGCAGTTGTCCTGCAACGCCGGATGTGCCCTGGACTTCAGCCGCTGCGTGCGGCAGCCCTACATCCGGCGCGGCGGACGGGGTTCTTGCCCGTACGCCTACCTCTTCGACGGATCCCGATACAACTACCACACCGACCTCTCCGGCTCTCCGCTGGGCCATGGTCTGGACGTGTTCTCGCCGCAGTTCTACGGCGACAACATGTACGACCTGGGAAATTTCGCCGCCGTCAAAGGCGAATACCGCCTGAAGCTGCGCGAGGTCATCTTCGAGACCTCGTTCTTCGACCGCGCCGCGCTGATGCTCGTCGACGCCCCTGCCGGGGCCCGGGTGGTCACGAACTGGAGCTTCACCAGCGCGCTGGGCCACGTCTCGCCGACGGACTTCGTGACGGTGCGCGCGCCTCGGGCGCCGGTGTCGGCGGTGCGCGAGGACGGCACCGACGTGCTGGCCGCGGTGAAGTCCGCCGACGGCGCGCCCCTGCCCGTGAAGCCCCACGAACTGTCGCGCGTGATCCTGACCTTCGGGCGCATCGCCAACCCGCAGCACGCCAAGTTGATCGTCACCGCCTGGGGCGTCTATGACGACTATCGCGCCACGCAGAAGCCGCCGTTTTCGTCCGCCACCGTCATCGAGACGCAGGACGCCCGGGGCCGCTGGGTCGTGCGCAGGACCGCGGGCAAGGCCGCCGGCGACAGCCGCACCTGGGCCATCGAGCTGGCCGGCGTCCTCACCAGGGACAACACCAGGCTGCGCCTGACCATGGCCCACAACCCTTCGGTGCTCGACGTCCTCGACGCCGTCGCCCTCGACGACTCGCCCCCCGAGCCCGTGCGCGTCACCCGGCTGGAGGCGGGGACCGCGGCGCTGGGCTTTGGCGGCGCCACGCGGATCGTCTCCTCGACGCTCTTCAACCGCACCTCGGCCACCGACGAGAAGCTCCCGCTGATCGACGACGCCGTGATGACGGGGAGCTTCACGAAGTATGGCGACGTGCGCCCGCTGCTGGCGAAGACCGACGACCGCTTCGTGGTCATGGGCCACGGCGATCAACTCGAGCTGGTCTTCACCGACGTCCCGACCCTCGCCGGCCACACGCGCCACGTCTTCCTGCTGGCCAACGTCTGGTATTCCCTCAAGGAACACCCCTTCGGCCCCCTCACCGGCGTCGCCGGCCCCCTGCCCTTTGCCGGAATGAAGAGCTATCCTTATGCCCCCGCCGCGTGGCCCTACCGCGCCGACGCGGACTACGCCACCTACCTGAAAACGTGGAACACCCGCCGCATCTCGCGGTGATATTTTCTGCTCGGCGTCCTTCCCATTGGTGCTCCGGGTAGTGCGTCCCGGGGCAGGTCGCTCGACCGGGGACCGGTCGCGGCGCCCCGGAGCGGGCATCCGAACAAGGATGGTACGACGCAGGAGTGGGGGCCGCCAGGTCGGGACACCGGCGAAGCCGGGATCCGCCGCAGGCGAGATCCGGCCGTCAGGCCGGGACATCGGCAAAGCCGGGATATTCATCCCCGCATCACGCGATACAGCACCGCACACACGCGGTCCCACTGCCGATCCAGCGCGCGAACCTGAGCCTCGTCCAGGCTGCCAAGCTCCGCGAGCAGGGCCAGCCCCTCGCGGGTCTCCCGGGCGCTGCCCATCGCGAAATCGAGGAACCGCCGCCGGTCCCGGCCGTGGCGGCCCGAGGCCTCGGCGAGGTTCAACGCTACCGACGATGAAGCCCGCTGGAGCTGGTTCTTCAGATCCCCGCCGGCAGCCCGAGGGAGATGGGCGAGGAGCTCGTGGGTGGAAACGACGGTCTTTCGGGTGAGCGTGAGGAGAAACGGGTGGGTCATGGGCCTGCGGCTCCTTTCGCCCCCGGCCGAAGAGCATGCCCGATCCGGCGGGTCAAGAGCAGAAGCGCAGCGACTCTTGACGCGCCGGGAGGGCAATGCTACCGGCCTTCTTCAGGAGCCGCAGGCCATGTCCCGCCCGGACGGGGAACCCGGGCGCGCGACCACGGAGCCTGCCTGGAGCCTGGCGCCAGACCGGCGTCTTTCCTGTTCGGATTCATCGGCGTCTTTCCCATTGGTGCTCCGGGTAGTGCATCCCGGGGCAGGTCGCTCGACCGGGGACCGGTCGCGGCGCCCCGGAGCGGGCATCCGAACAAGGATGAATCCGGCGCCGGGAAGGGAAAGTTGGCCTGAACAGGGCGGGCGCAGGTGCTTCAGCGGGTGATTTTACGGGTGTTCCAGGTCTTCAGATAATCGGCGTAGTTGCGATCGTTTCGATGGGGCCACAGGGCGGGCGCGTACGGGTAGGTCTTCATGCCCGCGAACGGCAGCGGCTCGATGGTGTCCGACAGCCTCCCGAAGGGATGGTTCTTGAGCTGGTACCACATGTTGGCCAGCAGGAAGACGTGACGCGTGTGGCCGGGGCGCGGCGCGGGCGCCTTGAACCGCAGGGCGAGCTCGTCCCCGTGGACCATGATCACGAACTGGTCCTCGGTCTTCGCCAGCAGCGGGCGCACGTCGCCATACTTCGTGGCCATGCCGGTCATCAGGGCCTCCTCGCGCAGCGGGAGCTTCTCGTCGGTGGCGTGGATGCGGTTCTTCAGCGTGCTCGTGGTGACCCGCGTGGCACCGCCCTGCAGGAGCGTGGCGACCTGCGGAGCCACGATCGTCACCTTCGGCGTCACCGGCGAGGAGTCGTCCAGCGCCACCGCGTCGAGGACGTCGAGCACCGAAGGGTTGTGGGCCATGGTCAGTCGCAGCCTGGTGTTGTCCCTGGAGAGGACGCCGGCCAGCTCGATGGCCCAGGTCTTGGCGTCACCGGCGGCCTTGCCCGCGGTCCTGCGCACGATCCAGCGGCCCCGGGCGTCCTGCGTCTCGATGACCGTGGCCGAGGAGAACGGCGGCTTCTGCGTGGCCCGGAAGTCCTCGTAGACACCCCAGGCGGTGAGGATCAACTTCGCGTGCTGCGGGTTGGCGATGGGGCCGAAGTCCAGGATCACGCGCGACAGTTCATGGGACTTCACGGGCAGGGGCGTGCCGTCGGCCTCCCGGACCTGCGCCAGCACGTCGGTGCCGTCCTCACGCACCGCCGACACCGGCGCCCGGGCGGCGCGGGTGGTCACGAAGCCCGACGGCGACACGTAGCCGAGCTGGCTCGTGTAGCTCCAGGTCGTGTAGGGCCGCGCGCCGGCGGGGACGTCGACGAGCACCAGCGCGGCGCGATCAATGTAGGAGGTCTCGAAGATCACCTCGCGCAACCGCAGGTCGTAGTGCCCGTCCGCGGGGGAGAACGCGCCGAGGTCGTACAGGTTGTCGCCGTAGAACTCGGGCTTGAAAAAGGTGATGCCCGACGCCAGCGTGGAGCCCGACAGGTCCCCCTGGTAATGCCAGCCGTCCTTCCCGTCGGGCAGGTACACGTAGGGGCAGGAGCCGCTGCTGTTGAACCAGCAGCCCACCGTGTTGTAGGCGCCGCAGCCCGAGGCGCAGCGCAGGATGCCGCCGTCCCAGCCCTGGGTGATGCAGGTCTTGCCGCGCAGGTCCGAGCCGTCGCAGACCTCGGAGCCCTCGGCGAGGTTGTCTCCGCACACCGGCCCCGTGGCCCCGTCGCAGGAGGTGTCATCGAAGTCGCTGCAGTCCGAAAGACAGCCCAGGGTCCCGCCGACATACCCAAGGTCCACGCAGGTCTTTCCTCCCAGGGCCGGGCCGTCGCAGGTCTCGCCCTCCTCGAGCAGGCCGTTCCCGCAGACGGGCCCGGAGGACGGATCCGGCTGCGAGCAGGACAGGAAAACCAAAAAAGTAAAGAAAAATGGGTTGATGTGGAAGCGGGGAAGCGTCATGGGGCACCCTGAGGGCCAGCGATCGGATCCTTGGCCTCCTGAAATCTAGCATTTGCATTCCGAATTACCAGTGTGAAAATCCGTATTTCCTGTTTTTTTTTGGCCTTGCAGGCCGTCGATGGGTGCCGTATGGTTTTGCCGTTCCATGGAGGTTCCGCATGATGCGTCATAGTCAAATTGTTGCCATTGTTTTTTATATTGCGTTCTTATCCATGGCCTGCGATGACAAGGTTTCGGTCAAGGATGACCTGCACGCAGACATGCATCCTTGATCTGTCAGCCTGTGACGCGGCCGGGTGGTGTGGCGACGGCGTCCTTCAGGCCCAGGAGTCGTGCGACGGGACCGTCCGCTGCTGGGGACGAACACCTACGGCCAGCTCGGCAACGGCACCCTGTCCAGCTCCTCCGCACCCAATTCGATCGTCGTGCCCTGAAGGGGAGCCGACAAGGGCGCGAACCTGCGGACTGACCCGTTTTTCCTGCCCCCGGAGCTCCCGGCCACACCCCGGCCGGGTCAGGCATCCGTTGACATGGATGGTGCCCTGGGCTACACGATCACGGGTTTTCCCGGGGGATGAGGCATGAACACTTCAGGCGCCGACGGTCCGGACAAGGCAAGAAACTGGCTGATCTTTCCGCCGTTCGCGGATCCCACCTGGCCCTACGTGAGCCTTCCGACGCTCAAGGGTCACCTGGCCTCCCGCGGGATCCCCTGCACCGTGATCGATCTCAACGCCGGGTGCGTGGACTTCCTCGCCTCGCCCGGAACCGCCGCCCGCCTGCGGACCGCCGTGCTGTCGCGCTTCTCACGGCTCGATGCCCGGCGCCAGCTCACCCGCGCCGAGCAGATGGAGTACCTGCGGCTGATCGACGCCCTGGACAGTTTCCCTGACACAGCCGCCGCCGCGGCGATCCTGCGCGACCCGGACCGCCTGACGGACCCGGCGGCCTACCGCGCCGCGCGCGACGCCTTCGAGGATCTGTTCGTCGTGCTCGAGGCGGCCTGCTTTCCGTATTCTTTCTCGTTCAACAAGGCCGCCCACCTGATCGCGCCGTGGGACTTCGAAGCCCTCGAGGCGTACATCGGCGCCGGTGCGAGCCCGGTGGCGCCCTACACGCGGGAGCGGCTGCTCCGGCTTGCGCAGGACGGCGGCGCCCCGCGCTTCGTGGGCCTCTCCCTGACGTTCGTGTCGCAGATCCCGGAGACCTTCCGCCTCTGCCGCGAGGTGCGGGCCTTGTTCCCCGAAGCCTTCATCGCGCTGGGCGGTCCGTGTCTGGGCCAGATCACCCGGTTCGGCGCCCCCGGGGTGTCCGCCCGCCTGCTCGACTACGCCGACGCCCTGTGTCCGGGCGAGGGTGAGCGCCCCCTGGAGCTGCTGCTGCCCCTGCTGGCCCGGAACGCCGGCGCCCCGGATCCGGAGGCCCTCGCAGCGCTCCCCAACCTCATCACGCGCGACCCCGCCGGCGGGCCGCCGCGGCAGGGCCCCGCCTGGGTGTGGTCCCCCGATGACGCGGCGACGCCGGACTGCTCGGATCTGAACCTGGGCGATTACCTGGCCCCGTCGCCGATGCTGCTGTACAGCCCGACGCGCGGCTGCTACTGGAACCGCTGCTCGTTCTGCGCCTACGGCTTCAACCAGGACGGCGCCCACACCTACCGCGAGGTGCCCGTGGAGCGCGCCGTGGCCGATCTGCTCGGCCTGGCCGCCACCGGCGAGAGCGAGGAACATGCCGATAGCCGCCCATGGCTGGCGCACGGCGCCTGGTCGGCGGACTATTTCCCCCTGCGTCGCGAAGCCGGCGAGCGCACATCCGGTGAATGGCCATCGGCCAGCGACTACCCGTTCGTCGCCGTGGCCGGCGATGGCGTACATGAAATCGCGGTCGGTCCGGTGCATGCCGGCATCATCGAACCGGGGCACTTCCGCTTTTCCGTGGTCGGCGAAAAAGTCCTCCGCCTGGAACAGCGACTGGGCTATGTCCACAAGGGCATCGACCAGCGCTTCCAGTCGCTGCCGGCCAGCGAAGGCTACCGGCTGGCCGGCCGCGTCTCCGGCGATTCGACGGTGGCCTGCGCCTGGGCCTATTGCATGGCGCTGGAAGCGGCCTGGAAGCTACCGGTGCCGCCTCGCGCGGTGTGGCTGCGGGCGCTGCTGCTGGAGCGCGAACGCATCGCCAATCACCTCGGCGATCTCGGTGCGCTGGGCAACGATGCCGCCTTCGCCTTCGGCCTGGCGCAGTTCATGCGCCTCAAGGAAGACTGGCTGCGACTGAACAAGGCGCTGTTCGGCCATCGCTATCTGATGGATGTCGTCGTTCCCGGCGGCATCGCCGGCGATATCGATGCGAACGGCATCGAAGGTCTGCTTGCCCAATGTGTCGCAATCGAGGCCGGAATACGCGAGCTGCATGACATCTACGACGAACATGCCGGCCTGCAGGATCGTTTCCTTACCACCGGCCGCGTCACCACGGAGCAGGCGATGGCGCTCGGCCTCACCGGCCTTGCCGGCCGCGCCAGCGGCATCGCCCGCGATGTGCGCCTCAACTTTCCGGCGCCGCCCTATACGGAACTGGAATTCACCCTCGCCTGCAAGAGCGGCGGCGATGTCGCCGCGCGGGTGGCGGTGCGCTTTGACGAGGTTTTCGAATCCTTGCGCCTGATCCGTCAGATCCTGCGCCGCCTGCCGTCCGGCATGGTGCGCGAAGAACTGCCTTCACTGCTGGAAAACGAGCGACCGGGGGGCATCGGTGCCGGCTGGATCGAGGGCTGGCGCGGCGAGATTTTCGTCGCCCTGACGCTCGCGCCAGGCAACCGTATCGCCCGCTGCCATTGCCATGATCCCTCCTGGCAGAACTGGCCCGTACTGGAACATGCGGTGATCGGCAACATCGTGCCCGACTTTCCGCTGATCAACAAATCCTTCAATCTCAGTTACTCGGGGCATGACCGCTGATGTGGAAGATCCTTGGGCGCATCGCCAAAACCGGCATCGCGACGGAAGCGCCACCCGCTGCCGCCGCCCAAAAAGTCGGCGCCGGCGAGACGGCGAGCGTGCCGCGCCTGCACCAGGAAATCCTCGACATCCTCGGCCGCGCGCTGACCATTCGCGCGGTTGACGCCGGCAGCTGCAACGGCTGCGAGCTGGAGCTCAACGCCCTCAACAACATCTATTACAACCTCGAAGGCCTCGGCATCAAGTTCGTCGCCAGCCCGCGCCATGCCGACCTGTTGCTGGTCAGCGGCCCGGTGACGCGCAACATGGTGCTAGCCGTGCAGCAGACTTATGCGGCAATGCCGGCACCCAAGCTGGTGGTGGCGCTCGGTGCCTGCGCCATCGATGGCGGCATCTTCGGCGCAAATTACGCCACGCTCGGCGGCCTCGCGCCGGTATTGCCGGTCGATCACGTGATTCCCGGCTGCCCGCCGGAACCGGTGGATATCCTCGCCGGCATCCTCGACGTGGTGCGCCGGCGGCTCCCGCCGGAAAGCGTCCCGCATGTCTGACACGGGCTCGCGCAGCGCCCTGTTGCGCTACATCGAGGGTGAGCTTTCCCAGTTGCCCGAGACGCACCCCGGCCACCCGTTCGTCAGCCGCAACCGGGGGCGCCTAAGCCTGCATTTCGACTATCTGGCGATCCAGAGCGAAATGCGGCTCGACACGCCCGAAGCGCTGGCGCTCGGCTACACCCGAACCATGATGGGGTTCCTGCTGTTTCAGCCGCAACCCGCAGAGATTTTGATGATCGGTCTCGGCGGCGGTTCGCTGGCCAAATATTGCCGGCGTCACCTGCCCGCCACGCGCTTCACCGCGATCGAGGTCAACCCGGCGATTCTCGAATTTCGCCAGGCCTTTCAGATTCCGGACGATGGGCCGAACTTTCGCGTCATCATCGCTGACGGCGCCGATTACCTGCGCCGCGAGGTCGACCGCACGGCAGACGTGCTGCTGCTGGATGGTTTCGACGGCCATTCGCCGCCGCCACAACTGTGCACCGCGGAGTTCTACGCCGACTGCCATGCCTGCCTGAGCGATGACGGTGTCCTGGTCGCCAACTTCTGGAGCGGCGATCGCGACAGTGCGCGGCATCTGGCGCGGCTACGGGAATGTTTCGCTGGCCAGGTGCTGCCGATCGATGCCTGCGAACCGGGCAACAAGATCGTTTTCGCCGGCAAGGGCCGCGACTTTCCGCCCGCGGCGGAGAGGCTGCTGGCGCGCGCCGTCGAGCCCGATCCGCAGCATCCGATTCGGCTCCATGCCACGGCGCGCAAGCTGCTCAGGCAATTGCGTCAGATGCCCGTCCGCAGTCGCGAATCACGCGCCGATCGCGCCGGGTGCCGTACAATCCCCCCATCGCTCTGTTGAGCCCCCCCCTGACTAAGGAACGCCGATGGCCAAACCCAACTATTCCTTCGAGAAACGCCAGCGTGACCTCGCCAAGAAGAAGAAGAAAGAGGAAAAGGAAGCCGAAAAACGCCTGCGCAAAGCCGGTACCGGTGAACCTGGCGCCGCAGAGCCCGAGGGCGCCCCAGATTCAGCGCCCCAGCCGATAGACGGCGAGACTGCCTAGAAAATTCGGTTCCTCGCCGACCAGCCGGCCGGCTTCGTCGAGCACCTGCCGCTCGCGAATGACAAGCCGCATCCGGGCGCACAGCGCCTCGAAATCGAGCATCGTGAAGAACCGCAGGTTGGGCGTGTCGAACCATTCGTAGGGCAGGTCTTCGGACACCGGCATGCGACCGTTCATGATCGCCAGGCGATTTTTCCAGTAGGCGAAGTTGGGAAAGCTGACCACCGCCTCGCGGCCGACACGCAGCATTTCGGTCAGCACCCGTTCGGTATGACGCACGGTTTGCAGCGTTCGCGAAAGCACTACGTGGTTGAAGGTAGCCTCGTCGAAACCCGCCAATACCTGTTCCAGATCGCCCTGGATGACATTGATCCCGCGCCCGATCGCCGCCAGCACGCTGGCATCGTCGAGCTCGATGCCATAGCCATGCACGCCGCGTTCCTCGATCAGCCTGGCCAGTAGCGAGCCATCGCCACAGCCGAGATCCAGCACGCGCTCGCCGGGCCGCATCCAGCCGGCAATCACATCAAAATCAGCGCGGATGGGAGTGGAGTTCATAGGCCGATCCGTTGCAGGTAGGCAGCCACCACCGCGTGGTAATGGGCGTCTTCCATGAGGAAGGAATCATGACCGTGCGCACAGCCGCTTTCGGCGTAGGCCACCGGCTGGCCGTTGCGCACCAGGGCATGGACGATCTCGCGCGAGCGGGCGGGCGAAAAGCGCCAGTCGGTAGTGAAGGCAATCACCAGAAAGCCGGCCCTGGCCGGCGCCAGCGCTTGCGCCAGGTCGCCGCCGTGCTCCAACGCCGGATCAAAATAATCCAGCGCCCGGGTCATGCGCAGATAGGTGTTGGCATCGAAGATCCCGGCGAACTTGTCGCCCTGATGGCGCAGATAGGATTCGATCTCGAACTCGACGTCGAAACTGTAGCTGCCCGCTCCGGGACGCTGGCGGCGTCCGAATTTCTCGGCCATCTGGTCGTCGGACAGATAAGTGATGTGGCCGAGCATGCGCGCCAGACGCAGCCCGCGCAGCGGGCGCACGCCGTGTGCGTAGTAATGCCCGCCGTGGAAATCCGGGTCGGTGAGGATGGCCTGGCGGGCGATCTCGTTGAAGGCGATGTTCTCCGCCGAGAGTTTGGGCGCGGCGGCGATCACCAGGCTGTGGCGCACCCGTTCGGGCTGGCTGATCGCCCATTGCAGCGCCTGCATGCCGCCCAGACTGCCACCGATCACCGCGGCCCAAGCCTCGATGCCGAGATGGTCGGCAAGTCGCGCCTGGGCGCTGACCCAGT
>PHBF01000405.1 GCA_002841905.1 Deltaproteobacteria bacterium HGW-Deltaproteobacteria-17 | reverse complement strand
CCAACGGCGGCGGCGGCGGCGCCGGCCGCGGCTCTGGCCACGGCCAGACCGGACAGTTCAACTCCAGCCCGGCCCCCGGCGGACAGTGCGACTGCAACGTCGGCGGCAGCGGCGGCGCCCAGCTGGGGTCGACATCCCAGCAGGGGAGCACCGCCAAGGGCGACGACGGATCGGGCGGCGGCGGCGGCGCGATGGGCCGCATCACGATCCGCGACTGCATCGTCTACCAGAACCAGGGGGAACTCTCCCCGCAACCCTTCTTGGCAGGCTGCGCCCTGCCCTGATCAGGATCACCTCATGCCGGGACAGCCCTTCTACGAGCAGGTAATGGGTCTGCTGCTTTCCAAGCCCATGGACGAGAGCCTCTTCGAGACCCTGCAGTATCTGGAGTTCTCCTGCCAGGCCGGCGGCTTCGCGCTGCTACTGTGGCAGGCCGACGCCACGCACGCCACGCTGCTGGCGACCTCCCAGCTGCAGAACATCCAGGGCCTCCCCATCGCCATGCCCTTCCCCTCCGAGGCCGGCACCTTCACCCTCGACGACCCCGTGGAGATCGCCCGGCTGGCCACGGCCATGGAGCTCGACCTGTTCATGGACGAGCCCCACCTCGAGGGCATCGTCTCGCCCCTGGCCGCCCACAACGCCAGCGTGGTGCTGCTGATGTTCGCCGAGGAGCCCGAGGCCAGGCAGGTCGACCTGCTCACGCTCAACCGCCTGTTCCAGTTGTTCCTGCGCGACACCTACTACCTGCTGCAGCTGCGCGAGCGCACCAACCCCACGGCCTCCCGGAAGAACAACAGCCAGTTGAGCGCGATCAAGGGCAACCGCGAACTGTTCGACAACTCCACCGACGGCATCCTGGTGCTCGATCACCACCTGAAGATCGTGTTCATCAACCGCATGGCCGAGAACATCCTCGGCTACGCCCAGAGCGCGGTCGTCAACCGCAGCGTCTTCGATCTGATCACGCCCTCCAACGCGGAGGTCTTCCAGGAGCACCTCCTCGAGCCCGACGCCAACTTCGAGGTCGAATCCATCACCTTGAGCCAGGAGAAGGCCGTGCTGCGCATGACCCGCAGCCAGCTCCTCTCCGAGCAGGGCCTGATCGTGCTGCGCTTCTGGGACGTCACCGAGACGCGCCAGGTGCAGAAGCAGCTCTCCTACACGTCGGACTTCCTCACGCGCCTGGTGAGGAACTCCTCGGTCGCCATCGTCGCCGGCGACACCGACGGCCCGATCTTCCTCTTCAGCCCGGCCGCCGAGAAACTGTTCGGCTTCCCCAGCGAGGGCGTGCTCGGCAAGCTCGCGCTGGCGGACATGTTCACGGAGGCCGACACCTGGGAGACCATCCGCAACCTCCTCGACGTCGAGGAGAACGGCGGCGGCGGCCGGGTGGACCAGCTCGGCGTCGACGTGAAGATGGCCGGCTCCCACGAGGCCCCCGCGGTCATGAGCGCCTTCCTGGTCCCCGAGTACCAGCCCGGGCGCGACGCGGTGGTCGCCTTCTTCACCGACCTGCGCGACAAGAAGGCCATGGAGGCCACCATCGTCGAGTACCAGAAGAAGCTCGAGGACACCGAGAAGCAGGCCATGCTCTCCTCCCTGGCCGGCACGATGGCCCACGAACTGAACCAGCCGCTGATGTCGATCCTGGGCTACACCGAGCTGCTGCAGCGGCCGAACCTCCCCCCGGAGAAGCTCGAGCGCGGCATCCGCACCATCGCCCAGGAGGCCGACCGCATGGCCGACATCGTCAAGAAGATCGGCAACCTCACCCGCTACGAGACCCGCAACTACGTCGGGGCGGCCACCATCATCGACCTCGACAAGGGTTCACGCTCCCCGGACAAGCCATGAAGAAGAACCCCAAGGAAGCCCAGTTGCAGGAGATGGAGGCGCTGGCCGAGAAGCTCGGCGTCGAGATCCGCGTGGAGACGCTGCGCAGCCTGCATCCGCGCAAGGGCGGGCTGTGCCGCGTCCAGGGCGCGTTCGTCCTGCTGATCGACAAGAAGGCCTCCCTCGACGAGCGCTGGTTCCTGTTCACCGAGGGCCTCTGCCTGTTCGACCTCGACGGCGAGTTCCTCTCGCCGAAGTTGCGCGCCCTGCTCCAGCGCATGCTGGGCGACACCTGACACGCGCCGCCAC
>PHBF01000404.1 GCA_002841905.1 Deltaproteobacteria bacterium HGW-Deltaproteobacteria-17 | reverse complement strand
TGCGCCGTCTGCATGATGAAAAGACCCTGCCGGTCTACGTCCTGGTCGACAACGACCCGTGGGGGTTCTACATCTACTCCGTGCTGAAGTTCGGTTCGATCAACCTGGCCTTCGAGTCCGAGCGCATGGCCATCCCCAAGGCACGCTTCCTGGGCCTCTCCTCGTTTGATCGCGAGAAGTTCGACCTCCCCTCGGTGGTCACCATCGCCCTGAACAAGGAGGACGAGAAGCGCGCGCGCCAGATCATGAACTATCCGTGGTTCAAGGAGAAGCGCTGGCAGAACGAGATGAAGAAGATGATGGACTCCAAGGTCAAGCTCGAGCTCGAAGCGCTCTCCTCGCGCGGCATCTCCTTCATCTCCGAGAAGTACCTGCCCGAGAAGATCCGGAACGACGACTACCTGGACTAGAAAGCCCGGCGCCTTACCGGAGCGGAACCCACCCCACCATGGCTGATCAGGAAACCTCACGAATCGCCGACGAGATCGCCCGCAGACGCACGTTCGCGATCATCTCGCATCCGGACGCGGGCAAGACCACCCTCACCGAGAAGCTCCTGCTGTACGGTGGCGCGATCCACCTGGCCGGCTCGATCAAGCAGCGCAGCAGCGAGCGGGCCACCACCAGCGACTGGATGGAGCTCGAGCGCCAGCGCGGCATCTCGATCTCCACGAGCGTGCTGCAGTTCGAGTACCGCGGGCGGCGCATGAACCTGCTGGACACGCCCGGCCACAACGACTTCTCCGAGGACACCTACCGCACCCTGGCCGCGGCCGACTGCGCGGTCATGCTCATCGACTGCGTCAAGGGCGTGGAGCCCCAGACGATCAAGCTCTTCGAGGTGTGCCGCTTCCGGAAGATCCCCATCGTGACGTTCATCAACAAGATGGACCGCAACGGCAAGGATCCCTTCGACCTGCTCGACGAGATCGAGCGCGTGCTGGGCATCCCGTGCCACCCGTTCACCTGGCCCATCGGGTCCGGACCGGGCTTCCAGGGCGTCTACGACCGCATGAACAAGCACCTGCTGCGCTTCGAGCGTGCCAGCGGCGGCGCCAAGCCCGTCCCCGTGCGGGTGGCCGACCTCCACGACGAGAACTTCCGTTACACCGTGGGCGAGAGCAGCCACGACCGCCTCGTCGAGGAGCTCGAGTTGCTCGACGGCGCCGGCGGCGCCTGGGACCGTGAGCGCTTCCTGGCCGGCCTGCAGACCCCCGTGTTCTTCGCCTCGGCGATGACCAACTTCGGAGTGGAGCCATTTCTGGACGCCTTCGTGGACCTGGCGCTGCCGCCGCGAGTCCGGGACACCTCCGCCGGCCCGCTGGCGCCCGACGCCCCGGCGTTCTCGGCCTTCGTGTTCAAGATCCAGGCGAACATGGATCCCCGCCACCGTGACCGCATCGCCTTCGCCCGCGTGTGCTCGGGGGTCTTCCATCGCGACATGTCGGTCACCCACGCCCGCACCGGGCGCCCCATCTCCCTGGCCAAGTCCTTCCAGTTCCTGGCCCAGGAGCGCATCCAGATCGAGGAGGCGTTCTCCGGGGACGTCATCGGACTCTGGGATCCGGGCATCCTGCGCATCGGGGACACCTTGTGCGAGGGCGCGCCCTTCGAGTTCGAGGGCATCCCGCGGTTCTCCCCCGAGCACTTCGCCCGCGTGGTCATGATCGACCCTGGCAAGCGCAAGCAGTTGAAGAAGGGCCTCGACCAGCTCTCCGAGGAGGGCGCCGTCCAGATGTTCTTCGATCGCGGACGGCTCGAGCGCGATCCGATCCTGGGCGCCGTCGGCGTCCTGCAGTTCGAGGTCGCCGCCTACCGCCTGCAGTCCGAATACGGCGCATCGATCCGGTTCGACCGCCTGCCCTTCCGGTTCGCCCGGTGGGTCGAGGGCGACGTGGCCCTGGAGCGCTTCGAGCGCCCCGGCTCCTCCACCTGCGTGCTCGACGTCGAGGGCCGTCCCCTGGTGCTTTTCGAGACCGAGTGGGGCATGCACCGGGTGGCCGAACTGTTCCCTGACGTCCGGTTCGTCGCCGCGGTCCAGCCAGGCCGCTCAGCGCGGGCCAAGAACGCATGATATAGCCATCATGATCCCCCGTCCCGCCGTCCCCCGCCAAGCTCCCATGTGGTCTGTACGCGGGTTCCTGTGGCTCG
>PHBF01000403.1 GCA_002841905.1 Deltaproteobacteria bacterium HGW-Deltaproteobacteria-17 | reverse complement strand
GACCACCTGGGTGGGATCGGCGAAGCGTCCGCCGAAGGCCACCCGCATGTTCTCGGTGAAACCGAAGCCGCGGATGGTGACGTCGGTGCCTCCCTCCACGGGTCCGTGGCCGGGCTCGACCAGGGTCACGCGGAAGGGGTCGGGGATGTCGCTGTCGGGGAGATTGTTCACCGCGCCGTCGGGATCATATCCGTCGACGGGGTCGGGCCGCTCGCATCCGAAGACCAGGCCCGCAAGGAGAAAGAGGAACCACCAGTGGCATTTCATGTCGATTAACCCCCGATACCGCGAAACAGTATAACGCGAATCCGGGACAAGGCCACGGAGGAATGAAGACTTCTAGTTGGTGAACCGGGCATTGAGCGCCGAGGACAGCTTCTGCAGGGAGGCCACCGTCTGGGCCACCAGTTCCTGGTCGCCCGCGATCTTGTCGGTGGCCGCGGTCAACTGCTCGGTCAGGTCCGTCACCTGGCTGTTCAGATCGTCGATGCTCGCCTCGTTCTGCATCCGCGTCTGCTCCAGGTTGAACACCTTCTCCTCCAGGGCCTCCTTCACGGAGTTCAGCGCGGCCAGCTCGCCGGCCAGCTTCGCCTTCGTGGCCTCGTGCGCGGCGTTGGCATCGGCCACCCGGCCCTCATAATCGGCCACGGTCGCCTCGAGCAACGACTGGGCCTCCTCGGCGGCGGCGGCCGCTGCTGCTGCATGTTCGGCCTTCAGGTTCTCGACGAAGCCCTCGTGCTCGCGCTTGGCGACGGCGGTCTGCTCATGATGCGCCTTGACCAGCGCGGCCAGCTCCTGACCGTGGCGGGCCGAAGCGGTGGCCGTGGCGGCCTCGTGTTCGGCGGTCGCCTTTTCGGTGGCGGCGGCGTGCTCGTTTTCGGCCTTCTCCATGGCCGCGGCATGCTCGGCCTTCAACTCCGCGACCTCGGCGGCGTGCCGCAGGGAGGCGGCCTCGGTGGCCGCGGCGTGCTCGGCCTTGAGCTCCGCGAGCTCGGCGGCGTGCTTCTGCTTCAGATCCGCCAGCTCCCCGGCGTGCTCGGCCCGGAGCTTGGACACGGTCGACTCCAGCAGCTCGGCGGCTTCGGCCAAAGCCTGCTCGTGGGCGGACTTCGTGGAGGTCATCTCCGCCTCATGGGCGGCCTGCTTCTTCTCCAACTGGTCCTTGTAGTCCGCATGGAGACCGGCCACCTCGCCCTCATGGGCGGCCTGCTTCTTCTCCAGCTGGTCCTTGTAATCCGCATGCAGTCCGGCCACCTCGCCCTCGTGGGCGACCCGCGTGGCCGAGAACAACGTGGCATGCTCGCTCTTGAGCCCGGCGACCTCGTCGGCGTGCGAGGTCTTGAGGTTCGTCACCTCGGCGCCGTGCTCGGACTTCATGCGGGCGACGGTCTCGGCGTATTCGGTCTCGACCGCCTTCTTCGCGTCCGTGAGCGTGGCCACCTCGGCCTTCAGTTTCGCGACTTCGGTGGTCAACCGCGTCACCTGGGAGTTCAGATTGTCAATCTGCCCGTCCCGCTCGGAGATCGTGCTGTTGGCGCCGACGAGCGCCTCGTCGAGCTCGACGGAGCGGCGCTCCAGCTCCAGACCCTTGGTGTTCCACTCGGCGATCTCGCGCTCCAGTTCGCGGATCCGGTTCTTTTTCTTCAGAATTTCCTGTTCCTTGCCATCAACCTCTTCGCGAAGGTCGATGATGGCCTTTTCCTTCTGGTTGATCGTCTCGCGCAGGTTCAGGAATTCCTTCTCCTTCGAGAAGGAGCTGGTCTGTCCGCTCTTGGCGTTGGTCAACTCGCGCGTCAGCCGCTCCTTGTCCTTTTTCAGGGACTCGAGCTCCACCATGACCGAGGTGTCCGAGCGAGCGGGGGCCGACTCGGCGAGATCATCGAGGCCGAGGCTGGCCGACAGGGACTCGGGGGCCGGCTCCATCGGCGCCACGGGGGTGCCGGGCCTGGATTTGCCACCCTTGGCGGCCGCCTTGGGCGGCTCGGGCTCGGGCTCGGGCTCAGGCTCGGGCTCGGGTTCGGGCTTGGCGTCCTGGGTCCAGTCCTCCTCGACGATCTCGACGGGCTTGGGGGCAGGGCCCGCCGAATCCATGGTGAACGACTCCTCCTCGGCGGCCTCGGGCGCCAAGACCGGCGCCGGTTCGTCTTCCACGATCTCGATCTCGGC
>PHBF01000025.1 GCA_002841905.1 Deltaproteobacteria bacterium HGW-Deltaproteobacteria-17 | reverse complement strand
AATACGCTCGACGCTGCCGAAGGCCGTGAGCAGGGCCTGCACGCGCTTGGGACCCAGGCCAGGGACCTCGGAGAGCCTGGAGGAGAACGTCTTCTCCTGGCGCTTGGTACGTGCCCGGTTGGCGAACCGGTGGGCCTCGTCGCGCAACCGCACCAGGATGAACATCTCACGTGCGCCCGGCAGGATCGGAAGCGGTTCCTTCACGCCGGGGAGGAACACGCGCTCGGGCGGCCCCTCAGACCCGTGCTGCTTGGCCAGGGAGATCACCTTCACGCCAGACATGTCCGGAGCGCCCTGGTCCCGGCCGGCCTGAAGCTCCGACAGGATTTGGGTGATTGCACGTAATTGGCCGCGACCGCCGTCGATGACCATCAGGTCGGGAAGCTCCCAGTTCTTTTCGGCGGCGTGCTCGATACGCCGGGCCATGACCTCGCGCAGGGCTCCGTAGTCATCCCCGGGGGCCACGTCGCGCACGTGGAACTGGCGGTACAGCCTGGGCGCGGGCCGACCGTCGAGGAAGACGACCATGGAGGCAGACGTGTCCTTCCCCTGCGAGTGCGAGATATCGTAACACTCCATGCGCCTGGGCACGCCCGGCAGGTGCAGCCGGGTCGCCAGGCGGGCCAGCTCCGACTCCACCTCCAGCTCGTTGTGCAAGGTCAGGCGGTGCCGGGCGTTGACCTCGGCCAGCCGCAGCAGCCGGACCCGCGTCTCCTCCACAGGGCCCTTAGCGGCGCCATCCCGCGCTTCCAGGGAGCCCACCGGCGCCACAAACACCTCGACCGTCCCATCGGCGGCCTCCCCGAGCCAGGTGGCCAGATCCGCTGCCGCCTCCGGGGCAAAGGGCAGCAGCAGGCGACCCGGCGTCTCCGTGCGGGACGCGTAGTGCTGGAACAGGAACGTCGACAGGATCTCGGCGTCATAGAGCTCCTCGGGCACCTCGACGACCATCTGTCGGTGCACCCCAAGCTGGCCCTGCCGGATCTCCAGCACCACCAGCGACAGGTGGGGTCCCTCGCGTACAAACCCGACGGCGTCGGTGGGCACGAAGTCCGACGTGATGACCTGCTGCGGCTGGGCGCACTTCTCCAGCGCGAACAGCAGATCCCGCAGTTGAGCCGCCTTCTCGAACTCCAGGTCAGTTGAGGCCTGCTTCATCTCCCGCCGCACGTCCCGCATCAGGCGCTCGAAGCGCCCCTCGAGGTACAGCATCGCCTTGTCGACCCGCCGCCGGTAGGCCGCCGCGTCCACCTTTCGGCTGCAGGGCGCCTCGCAGCGGCCCATGTGATACTGCAGGCACGGCTTCTTCCGGGTGGAGAACACCGTGTCGGAGCACGTGCGGAAGCGGAAGTACCGGCCGATGAAGGACAGGAAGAAGTGCACCGCCGAGGCCGCGTGGTACGGGCCGAAGTAGCGGGCGCCGTCCTCCTGCGGCAGGCCGCGCGCGGTCTCGAACCGCGGCCACGGGTGTGCGGTCTGGACGCGGATCATCAGGTAGCTGCGGTCATCGCGGAGCCGCACGTTGTATCGCGGCTTCAGTTCCTTGATGAGCGAGTTCTCCAGCAGCAGCGCCTCCCGCTCGCTCTGGGTGACCCAGATCTCCAGGTCGGCCATCTCCGAGGGCAGCCGGGACACGAAGGACCGTGTATCCCCGGAGGCCCGGAAGTACGAGTTCACGCGGGAGAACAGGTCCAGCGCCTTGCCTACGTAGAGTACCTGTGCCGCCGCGTTGCGCATGACGTACACGCCCGGGGAGTGCGGCAGGCTGGAAAGGAACAGTTCGCGGGAGGCGGGATCGCGGAGATCCATATTAAATTAGTAGGTGAATTCCTGGCTCATCACGTGGACGTTGCCGGACTCATCGGCGACCCGGATCTGGAGCAGGTGGACGCCCTTCTCGAGCGTGGCGGGCAGGGTCAACTGGAACTTCTCCGACAGCGTGTCGAGGATGCGGTCGGCCGGGAGCACGGGCTTCCAGGAGTCGTCGTCGACGCGCACCTGCACGCCGATGAGGCGGGAGGCGGCGTCCGCGGCCGTGAAGGATACCGCCAGACCCTTGATCAGCAGTTGGCTGATCCGCGGCGCGGTGTTGTCCACCAGGAACGGCTTGGAGATCATCTCCGAGGTCAGTTCGCTGCCGGGGGAGTTCGCCGGGGCGTCGCTGGCCACCACGCGGACCTCGTAGAGGCCGTCGGCGAAGGCGCCGGCCTTCCAGGTGAAGGTCGCCGACGTCAGCGGGGCGCGGGGCGTGAGCGGGCGCCAGTTCTTCTCGCCGACCTTGCGCACGAAGAGGCGGTACTCCAGCGCGTCCCCGTCGTTGTTGACCACCTGCCAGGCGATGGTCAGGTCGCCCGAGCGCACCGGCACGTTCTCCGGGATGACCGGATCGGTGTAGGGGCCGGGGCCGCCGCGGGAGCCGCCGACGCGGATGGCGGCCAGCTTGGGGGCCAGGTTCAGCGGGGAATAGAACACGCGGACCTTCTCGATCCTGGTGGCCGAACCGTTGTTCCAGGTCACCCTGAACTGGAGGAACCGCGCGGGCTCGGAACCGATCCGGTAGCCATAGCCGCCGTCGGGACCGCGGGTGCCGCCGGTGATGGCCTTCCAGGGGCTCCAGAGCTTGTCGTCGGGCTCTTCGGTGGTGCCCGAGCGCGTCTCGACCTTCACCGCGGTGTCGGTGGCGTACAGGTGGAACATGCCGAAGAAGGACGGGACCCCGGCGTCCATGGCGACGCTGGTGTAGGTGACCTCCTTGCCGCGGTCGCGGGAGAGGGCGTAGGCCGCGGCGCCGTCACCGGCGACCACGAAGCCCTCCTTCTCGTTCTTCAGGAGGAAGCCCAGCACCTGGCGCTCCTCGACCTCGACGACGATGGCGGCCGAGAAGGTCTTCGTCTCGACGCTGTAGATCCGGCCGGAGTGGCCGTCGGAGCCGTACACGACATCCCCCTCCAGCTGGAGCTGGGTGAGGTAGCCGCGGGCGATGTCGAGGACCTTCTCCATCTCGCCGCGGGCGCCGAGCATGTAGATCGAGCCGGTGCCCGAGACCACCTGGTGCGCGGGCAGGTTCTTGCGCTCCATGGCGGTGACGGGTGCCTTGGGGACCTTGGTCTCGCCCTCGGGCTTGAGCTCCGTGGTCGGGGAAGACGCGGTGCTGCGGTACTGGAGCTGGTTGACCGCGACATACACGGCGTCGCCGTGCACGACCAGATCGCGGATCTCGTTGCCGGAGAAGTCATAGAGCAGCCGGGCGGCCGGCGCACCGGTCGCTTCGGGGAGCAGGTACACGCGGGCCTCCGGGGAGGTGCCCACGATCAGGCCCTTCTTCGGCACGAACTGCATGGCCATGATGTGCTTCTCGTCGACGCTCCACCAGGCGGTGGCCTTCTTCGTGGTCATGTCCACCTTGTAGACGGCCGCCTTCGGACCGGTGCCCGCGTACACGGTGTTGCCCACGACGACGAGGTTCCACACATGCTCGACGGGCAGCTTCACGAACAGTTCGAACTTGCCGTCGGGCTTCACGCGGTAGATGTTGCCCCTGGGCAGGGTGGCCACCAGGGCGTCCCCCCCCGACAGTTCGACGATCCGGGTGACCATGACGTCGTCCGGGAACGTGCACAGCGGCTTGAGCTTCTCCTGCTCGACGGTCCACAGGCCGGCCGCGTCCGCGCCGCCGACCAGGATCTTCCCGCTCTTGAACTGCGTGACCGTGGAGAACAGGCCCGGCAGCTTTTCCTTGGTCTCGATCTTGGTCGCGCGCAGGCCAGGCTGCAGGCCGCCGCCGGACAGGATCAGCGCGCCCTGGGACTTGCCGCCGAAGAAACTGTTGTGGTTCTCCAGCTCCCAGAACTTCGTGGGCGCGGCCGCGGCCGGAGCCGCCAACAGCGCGAACATCACAAAAAGAAGGTATTTTTTCATTATTCCGCCTCTTCTACCGTGGATTTCACGATCAGGTTGCATTTGGCGCCCCCGGACAGGAGCTCGGGGAAACGGATCATGGTCCGGAACAGGGTCTGGTCCACCTTGGTGTACTGACTGATGCCGCGACGCACCAGGCTGTCCAGCACCGACAGCGGGACGTCGGAGACGAGCACGCCCTCCATGTCCAGCTGCGGGGCGGGGGTGCGCACCGACAGCACGAGGGTGTGGGCGTCCATCGACTTCTGGATGTAGTCCAGCAGGCCGGGGAGATCCTTGGGCTCGGCCGCGTCGATGGGGGTGTCACGGCCGGCGGTGACCTCGAGGGTCACGCGGGTCCCGGCGAACGTCTTGGGGAGCTTCAGGGTGACCTGCTTGCGGATCTCGGGGCCCAACTGGGGCTTGAGCGTCAACTGGACGGAGAACTCGCGGTCGGTCAGCACCAGCGGGGAGGCCACGTCGACCTTCTTGATCGCGTACTGGTTCAGCCCGTTGGTCACGTGCACCTTCACGTTGACGCGCGACAGCGCCAGGCGGGTGAACGGGTTGTTCAAAAGCAGCTGCAGCGCGATCTCGCCGCGGGAGGTGTTGCCCCAGTTGCCCCAGGCGCTGGGGAAGCTCAGGTTCAGGCCCTGCGTGGAGGAGAAACTGTCGGAGAACCGGATCGGGGCCATGCCCTCCATCTGGAACTCGTGGTCCACCGTGAAGGTCAGGTCCGTGGCGTTCTGCGCCAGGCGGTTCATGGCCACGCGCACCAGGCTCGCGGAGAGGTTGGCCGACAGCAGGCGGTGGCGGGCGACCTTGAAGTTGTAGGTCTTGTTCTTCTCGCCGGGGGCGACCACGGACACGGTCACGGGCAGGAAGCCGGGATCTGCCGCCTGGTCGAGCACGACGGTGGCCTGTTCATCCTTGATCAGCGATCCCTTCGGGGAGGTGAACGTGCCCAGCTTCATGGAGTTGGAGGCCCGCGCGATGACCGTGTGGATCGTCGCGTGGCCGGCCGGCAGGCGCATCTCGCCCATGCTCAGGAACGGGTGGGAGAAGACCGCCACGCGGTCCCCCTCGACGTAGGTCACGGTGCCGATGGCCGCCACGTTGATGTCCCCCGAGACGAGCCAGATCGCCACCGGGCCGCCGGGCTGGTACTTGCGGGCGACGCCGTCGTCGGTGCCCGCGCCCGAGGGGGCGGCCGGACCCAGGTGGGACAGCAGCGGGAACAACTCGGCGAACTGCGCCGAGGACACGCCCGAGACCGCCAGGGAGACGCCCAGGGGCCTGATCATGCTCTCGCCCCTGGAGCGGATCAGCGGGTTGTTCGCCGCGACGATGGAGTTGCGCACGCGCTGGGTCCAGGCGTCGGCCGACTGGTTGGCCGGGCGTCCCCAGACGTCGAGGTTCTGCACCGGACGCCGCGTGGTGTTCACGATGTCCTCGGCCGGCGTCAGCATCGCGATGGGGTCCTTGGCGAAGGCATAGCCGTAACCCAGCCCGCCGGCGAACTTGCCGTTGATGTAGATCGGGCTGCCGCTCATGCCGGCGATGACCCCGGCGTGCTCCAGGATCGGATGGGAGCAGCGCACCAGGATCAGGTCCTGGTCCAGCATCGCCCGCTTCATCACGGAGATGACCTCGACGTCGAACTTCACCGGCGCCTCGCCGGAGAAGACGGTCAGCCCGTAGCCCTTCATGCCGGGCTTGAGTTCGGAGGTTTTCAGGATGCCCGTGGGGGCGTTCTGCGTCAGCAGCAGGGAAAGAAAAAACCAGAAGGCCATGGAAATCGCTCCTGTGATTCAGTGCGGTTGGGTCGGCGGATAGATGAAGTAGACGCCGGCCTGCGAGACATAGGCAAGATTGCCGCCCGGCATGCGGATCAGCGTGTAGGGATTCTTGTAGTTGGCGGGATCCCGCACGTACGGCGAGATCGGCAGCCGCACGGACCAGATCACCCGGCCGTCGGCGTTGAAGGCCACCAGCCGGTTCTGCAACTGGAACGTCAGGTAGTCATTGTACATGCGGCCCGGGGTCAGGGGCGCGCTGCCGAGCTCGGCGAGCCACTCCATGCGGCCGGTCTCGAGGTTGAAGTACCCGAGGCGGTTGTTGTCCACGAAGCAGTACATGCCCATGCGGAACTGGTGCAGGTACAGGGTCTGCACCCGGTGGGCGAAGCGGTGCACGGCCCGGATGCGGCCGTCGGGGGCGATCACGTGGGCCTCCTGGTAGCCCTTGAGGATCAGGTAGCTGGCATCGGCCAGGAAGCCGTAGTAGCTCGTCTGGTTGCCCGGCGCGAACAGCCGGTGGGACCACACGCGCTTGCCGTCGCTCCAGCGCCGCGCCTCGATCAGGCCGTTGCCCAGCTCCAGGGTGAAGAACGGCGCGACCCCGTAATACTGGGCGTTCTTGGCGTTGGAGTCGAGGACCTGCCGCCAGGCCAGCTGGGTGCCCTGCTTCAGGTAGAACATCGCGTTGCGCGACCAGACCAGCAGATCCCCGTTGCCCACCGCGTGGATGCCTTCGATCGAACGCGTGAAGGGCAGCGTCACGGTGCGGACCAGCCGGCCCGTGGGCGCATAGGTGACGACCTTGTTGCCCCGCAGGACGACCATGGTGCCGTCGGGGTTGAGCCCGATCTGGGAGGCGTCGGCGGGCAGGAAAAGATGGGTGTTATATAAATATTTACTGTCGAGCAGGGGCCGCACCCGCCAGCCGCTGCCACGGGGGGTGTTCTTCCACTCAGAGAAATAGATGTTTCCGTCGTCGGCGTTCCAGTGGTTGGAAGAGTCCAGGAACGCCTGCACGTTGACGTGCCCCTCGGCGCGAACCAGCCTGGCCTGGGGGGCCATGGCCATGATCGCGGCCAGCTCCGCGGCCGAGGTCGTCTGCGGCGGCTGCAGCTTCTCCTGCAGACGCTCCATCTGCGGATCGGCGTTGAAGACCAGGATGGTGACAAAGAGTGAAAAAAGCGTTCCCATGCGTTCCGTTCATCCCCGAAAGGCGCCTCAATTTACACCAGTTCCGGGGCGCGATAAAGGGAAAAACCGGCGGTCATCCCGGATCATTTCTGTCCCATTGAATTGCGTTCACGGAACGACGACGGAGACGGGGGACAGCCGGCGGGTGGTGGTGCCGTCACCGAGGCGGCCGGATGTGTTGATGCCCCAGCACATGGCCCGCCGACCGTCGTCGAGGACGGCGCAGCCGTGTTCATTTCCGTTGTCCAGGAAGACCGAACCTGCCAGCTCCGGGATGACCACAGGAGAATCGGCCTGCACCAAGGTGCCGTCGCCGACCTGGCCTTGGTTATTGTATCCCCAACACTTGACCGAATGATCATTGAACACGGCACAAGTGTTTTTTCCGCCAGCCGAGATGGCGATCACGCCGAACATGCCAGGCACCGCATAGGGCTGAGGGGCCGTGGACGTGTTTCCGGAGCCCAGTGCACCATAATAGCCCTCCCCCCAGCAGTGGACCTGGCCATTGGCCAGCAGGGCGCAGGTGTGGTCCTGGCCGGCGGCCAGGGCGACCGCGGTCGTCAGGCCATAGACAGGCACCGGTGTGGCGTCGTCGGTGGTGTATCCATCCCCGATCTGGCCTTTGGTCCCATCTCCGAAGCAGCGGACCGAGCCGTCCGAGATCAACGCGCACGTATGATTGTCACCGCCAACGACCGCTGTTGCGTTCGTCACGGCGAGCGTGGTCACAGGAGTGTTGAATGCATCACCGGCCACACCGTTGCCCAACTGTCCCTGATAATTGACGCCCCAGCAACTCAGGGTGCCGTCGGCGAGGATGGCACAAGTGTGATAGGCACCCCCACCCAGGCCGATGGCACCCGTCAGACCGGTGACCGACACGGCGGTGCCGGTGAATGTGGGGGTGCTGGCGCCGTTGCCGAGTTGACTGTTGTTGTTCATACCCCAGCACCGCACCGTCCCGTCGTTCAGCAGCGCACACGCATGGGTGAAGCCCGCATGAAGCCGGATCGCCCCGGTGATACCGGCCACCGGGTTGGGCAGGTTCTGGGGCAGGTAGGTGGTCAGCCCGTCACCGCACTGGCCCCAGCCGTTTCCGCCCCAGCAGGAGGCGGTTCCGTCGGACAGCAGCGCGCAGGTGAACTCTCCGCCGGCGACGATCTGCACGATGAACCGGCAGTCCTGTTCGTCGAACAGGCAGTTCCCGTCGCAGGCAAGCGAACCGCCGAAGAGCCAGCCGCGCGTGCGACACGTCTGCGAGTCCAGCAGCAGGCCGTCGCACTCCTCGGCCTGCTCAGGCTGCAGGGCGCCGTCTCCACAGTAGGGGACGCACGCGTCCGTGACCAGGCGGCAGTCGTCGCAGGACAGATCTCCCGAGGAGAAACCCTGGGTGACGCAGGTCTGGCCGTCGAGGTTGATGCCGTCGCACTCCTCCTGGAACGCGCCGTCCACCACGGCGTCTCCGCAACGCCCGGTGCAGGTGGTCAGATCGAACTGGCAGGTGTCTGAGCAGGCCAGCTGCCCTCCATAATAGCCCAGGCCGATGCAGTCCTGACCATTGAGGTCGTTGCCCTCGCACTGCTCGTCGGGCTCCTGGATCAGCGCGTCGCCGCAGAATCCGTCCTCCTCGCAATCGGTCAGGTCGTACCGGCAGCCGGCCGTGCACGCAAGGGCGCCGCGGGCGTAGCCCAGGGTCACGCAGGAGTTGCCGCCGAGCTCGGCGCCGTCGCACTGCTCGTTGTGATCGCCTTGAATCAGCCCGTCGCCGCAGTAGGCGTCGCCGCAGTCGGAGACATCGTATTCACAAGCGGCAGAGCACTGCAGCACCCCCGTCTCGTTGTAGTACCCGAGACTCAGGCACGTGGCCCCGGAGAGCTGGTTACGGTCGCACTGCTCACCCGGATCCAGATAGTCGTCCCCGCAGGCATCCTTCACTTCAACCGTATCATCACATGAGACCAGAAAAAACAGACAGAAAAAAATGGCCTTCCTGGCAGCAACTTTCATGATTGGTTTCTCCTGATACTAACTATTTTTTTTAATCATTTTCAACAGACATACGACATCGCAATCGGCCGTTAACTTATTGCAAATTCGAATCTTTGAAAAGGACAAGTTTTTCATGAAACCCACCAGAACCCCCTGCCCGGGCCGGCGGCGACCTATCGCAAACTTTAAAATTCCAGAAATTCCCTTGTAGAAACCGGGGTTTTTCTGTATGAACAAACCACTTTTGATCCGGAGGTGGTGAACGTGCGGCAGAAGGTGAAACTCAAGGAAAAGACGACCCTCAAGCGCTGGTCCGTGGAAGAGGCCAAGGAACTGTACAACATCCCCAACTGGGGGCGCGGCTTCTTCCGCATCAACAACAAGGGCAACATCGTCGTGCACCCCGAGAAGAGCGACGAGAAGTACCTCGACATCAAGGAGTTCATCGACGAACTGTCCCTGCGCGAGGTCGTGCCCCCGGTGCTGATCCGCTTCACGGACATCCTGAAGAAGCGCATCGAGGAGATCCAGTCGGCCTTCCGCAACGCGATCAAGGAATATGACTACCTCGGCGACTACTACGGCGTGTACCCGGTCAAGGTCAACCAGAACAAGGAGGTCGTCGAGGACATCATCGAGTTCGGCCGCCCGTACCACTACGGTCTCGAGGCCGGCTCCAAGGCCGAGCTGCTGATCTGCCTGGCGTTGATGGACACGCCCGGGGCGCTGATCATCTGCAACGGCTACAAAGATGACGAGTTCATCGAGACGGCCCTGTGGGGCCTGAAGATGGGCCGCAAGGTCATCGTGGTCGTCGAGAAGCCCAGCGAGCTCGACATCATCATGAGGCTGTCGCGCAAGATGGGCGTCACGCCGATGATCGGCATCCGCTGCAAGCTCACCGCCCGCGGCCGCGGCAAGTGGGAGAGCTCCGGCGGCGACCGCAGCAAGTTCGGCCTGTTCCCGTCGGAGATCCTCGACGCCGTGCAGAAGCTGCGCCGCGCCGAGATGCTCGAGTCGCTGCAGTTGATCCACTTCCACCTGGGATCGCAGATCACCTCGATCCAGTCGATCAAGGAGGCGCTCCGGGAGAGCACGCGCGTGTTCGCCGAGTTGATGCGCGTCGGCGTGGGCCTGAAGTACTTCGACGTCGGCGGCGGCCTGGCCGTGGACTACGACGGCTCCCAGACCAACTTCGCCAGCTCCAAGAACTACAGCCTCGCCGAGTACGCCGCCGACATCGTGTCGGCGCTGGCCGACATCTGCGAGGAGGCCCAGCTGCCGCACCCCCACGTGATCACCGAGAGCGGACGGGCCCTGGTGGCCTATCACAGCGTGCTCGTGTTCAACGTGCTGGGCACCAGCGAGTTCAAGGGCGACGCCGAGCTGCCCGCCCTCGACGAGAACGCGCCGGATCCGGTCATCGCCATGAAGGAGGTCCACGACGCCCTCTCGATCAAGAACTTCCAGGAGAGCTACCACGACGCCCTGCAGATCCGCGACGAGATGATCACGCTGTTCAACGTCGGCCTGCTCTCCATCGAGAACCGGTCGCTGGTGGAGAAGTACTTCTGGCTCACCTGCCAGAAGATTGCGAAAATTATTGACGGACTGGACTACGTCCCCGACGAACTCGAGGATCTGGAGCGCTTCGTCTCCACCACGTACTACGGCAACTTCAGCGTGTTCCAGAGCGTCCCCGACCACTGGGCCGTCAAGCAGTTGTTCCCCATCGCTCCGATCCACCGCCACACCGAGGCGCCCACGGTCAAGGCCACGCTGGCGGACATCACCTGCGACTCCGACGGCAAGATCGACCAGTTCATCGACCTGCGCGACGTCAAGAACGTGATCCTGCTCCACGAATACAACGACAAGAACCCGTATTACCTGGGCGTCTTCCTCGTGGGGGCCTACCAGGAGGTGCTCGGCGACCTGCACAACCTCTTCGGTGACACCCACACGGTGCACGTCTCGGTCATCGGTCCCAACAAGTACCGCATCGACAAGCTCGTGCAGGGCGACACCGTGCGCGAGGTCCTGTCCTACATGCAGTACAACAAGCGTGATCTTCTCAACATGACGCGCAAGGCCATCGAGGAGAGCATCGAGAACAAGGTGATCACCCTCAAGGAGAGCGCCAAGATCCAGAAGTTCCTCGACGACGGTCTCGAAGGCTACACCTATCTGGAAGAGTAAGCTTGCTCGAAGAATTATTTTTTCAGTACCCCACGGGTGATCCCGGGCGATGGCAGGACCCTGTGGCTCAGGCGACGTCCTGGACGCCCCTTCGCCGTGGCGGCAATACCCTGATCACACATTTGCTGCGAGCACCCGATCCCGACCATCTGGAGTTGCGCCCCACCTGGGGCCACCTGTTCATGCCCCTGGCTTTCCTGGTGGGCGGTACGGTGATCCTATCGGTGGCGGCGGCAGGGCTGACCCTGAACGCCATGCAGGGGGAATCACCCAACGGCGTCGCCTTGATCGCCGGTGCCATGGCCGTATTCTTCCTCGCCTTGGGCATCGGTCTCCATTATCACAATGGCGCAAAAATCATCTTTTCCAAAAAAGATGCGTTTTTCTGGAACAGTCATCACCCTCCCGGACAGATTCCCGGATACATCGATCACGGCACCTCGGGGCGCCTGGAAGATATCCATGCCCTTCAGATCCTCCGCAAGTTCTGTTTTGCACAGAACAACAGTTTCACGAGCTACGAACTGAATCTGGTCCTGCACGACGCCTCCCGGTTTCAACTTCTGGATCACCATGACATTCATCACCTTCGGATGGATGGAAAACGCCTCGCCGAGTGGCTTCAGGTCCCGATCTGGGACATGACACTGGATCCGGAGAACTCTCCGCCCGGGATGGGTTGATTTAAGGGTCCGTTTCATTCAGAAGAGAAAAAATCAAATGAAGACAGGAGAAAGAGGGACGGCAGGAGGACCATCTTCTTGGCGCTTATCGACGGAATCGACAAAATCTTTTCAGAATCGCAAAACACGGGCCTGTCGGCATCATGCAACGCTGCGCCTACACAAAAAGCACCCTACTAAACCACTACGGTTTCTGCCGTCCCTGTCCTTGTTGTACCGCGGCCGGAGCCGGATGCAAGCGGGTTTTTGGATATTTTTCGTGCCGCGATGAAAAGCTCAACGCAGCAGGGAGGTGACCACCTGGTCGATGGCGGCATCGACCGCCTCCTCGTCGGTGCCCGCAAAGCCGTGGGTGCCGGTGCGGCTCACGATCCGGAGCTCCCCCGAGGGCTCCTGGCGTTCCCGCTCGTAGACGAGCACGCGCACCGTGAGCTCGGCGCGGCCGGCGAAGCCGCCCTTCCACAGGCGGTCGCTGGGCTTCACATGGCGGAAGTGCTCGATCTGCAGGATCACGACCAGCTCCTGGTCGTAGGTCGGCGGCATCGCGCGCGCGGCCTGCACCTGCACGCCGGACCGCGTCAGCCGGCGGGCGACGCCCCAGATCAGGTCGTTGGCCGCCCGGGCGACGCCCGGTCGTGACGGGATCGGGTTGTCCAGGACCAGCAGGACCGAACGCCCCGGTGAGATCGGCACCGACACCGGTTGCACGGCGGTCGCGTGCAGCTGCGCGCACCCGGACAGGATCGACAGCCCGACGAACAGACCCGCGAGAAGGACGTTTTTCCGTTGCATGGCTTCCTCCAATTACTGGAGTACCATGGTCTCCGTGTCTTGACCAGCCCCGGACCGGCCGCATAACGACCCGGACGTGACCGGGGTTACGTTCCGGGACCGACGGCCGACGGCAACTCTCCGCCCTTGCTTTTTGCCCCGAAGTCCGTTTCACTGTTGCAGGACCCGCCGTGGTGCGGTCCAAAGGTTCGCCTTGCCCTGGATCCTGCTGATCTCCCTGACGCTGACTTCCGTCCCGCCGCCGAACGTCCCGGCGACGAGCGTCCCGCCGACGCCCGCCCGCAGGACCCTGGCGGCGGCCGCGGCCATCGTCCCCGGCGTGCTCGTCGCCGGAGGCGGTCACTGGATCCTCGGCGACACCCCCGGCGCGAAGAAGATAGCCGCCCTCAAGGGCGCCGGCCTTGCGACGTTCGTGGCCGGCTTCCTCCCCATCCTCTACTCCAACGCCTCGGACAAGGTCATGCACGCCTCCTACCCCGTGGTGATCGGCGGCTTCGGACTGTTCTCCATCGCCACGCTGGCGGACCTGTACGGCGTGGTGTTCTCCGGCCGCCCGCCCGGGACCGGGCCCACCCTGGTCCCGTCCCTCGAGCTCGAGCAGCACTGGATGCACGTCGAGGACGACCAGTTCACCTACGATGATTTCTGGCATGTCGGCCTGACCGGCCGGCTCGGGGGCGCCCGCCTCCGCGGCGACTTCTTCCACAGCCCCACCGACGGCAACACGAGGATGGGCCTCGAGGCCGCCTGGCGCTTCCTGGGTCCCCGGCCAGCCCGTGACCCCGGGACGACGCCGGATCGTGGCGTGGACAACTCGTTCCTGGAGCTCTCGGCCGGGCTGATCCGGCACGATTTCCTCCCGGAGCGCTTCCGGGTGACCACCCCCCAGTGCTTGCTGCTCGGACGGATGGATCTGGAACGCCTGCATCCGTCGCTCCGCGGCTCCTTCGCGGAGCTGGGCGCGGGGTGGGGCCTGGAGTTCACCGACTACCGGGACGTGGCGGGACCCCGGGATCGCGCCCAACTGCTCCTGTTCCAGGTCGCCTACGGCCTGTACCTGGGTTCCGGGGAGCGAGCCGGCGAGGTCAGGCTCTTTTATGATCACCGGCACGACGACTGGGCCGGCGGCGCCCAGGGCGTGCTCGGGTTCTTCGGCCTGCGGGGACGTTTCTATTTCTCACGCCACTGGGGGGTGGACTGGCTGGCCGAGCGCGGCACCGCCACCCGGGTGATGCTGGGGGCGGTCTTCCGGTACTGACATGAAATCATTCCATTTTTTATTATTCATATTTTTATTCTCAATCATCGGCTGCGGGGACGGTCCCGGCGAGCGCGCACGCTTCGACGAGGCCATCGGCTCGGCCTCGGCGGGGGACACCCACCTCACCGTGCGTGACGGGCTGGCACGGGTCGAGATCATGGAAGCCGGACGGCTGGACCTGTGGCTCTCCGCGCCCGTCTCGGAGCTCACCTTCACCACCGGGCCGGCGGCGGTGACCGATTGGGAACTGACCCTGCGCAACACGCCTGCCGACGCCGTGCTGTCGATCCCGACCGGGGACGCCACGGCGCAGGAGTTGACCACGGGCGTGCCCACCGAAAAGCGGTGGCGCCTGCGGCTGCCGTCCGACGCCGTGACGACGGTGCTCGTCGCGCCGCCCGACGCACAGTTGGCCGGCCCGGTCCGCATCGCGGTGCTCTCGGACATCCAGGAGGGCATCGGCCAGGTCCAGGACATGTTCGCCCGGATCAATGACGATCCCTCCATCCGCTTCGTGCTCTCGGCCGGCGACCTCACCGACAACGGCGCGGCCGGTGAGTACGATCGCTTCCGCCGGGAGCTCGGCGGGCTGAACGTGCCCTTCTACGCCACCTGCGGCAACCACGACGTGTCCATCGGCGACATGATCTGGCACCGCCAGCTCGGACGACACTCGTTCCACTTCAACTTCAGGGGTGCCGCCTTCACGCTGGCCGACTCCGCCGACGCCACCATCGA
>PHBF01000402.1 GCA_002841905.1 Deltaproteobacteria bacterium HGW-Deltaproteobacteria-17 | reverse complement strand
TCAGGCATCCCGGCGAGCTCATCCTTGGTGAACTCGACCTCCAGCCGGCTCTCGCGGATGTTCTTGGCGAACTCCTGGCCGAGCTTCACCGCGTCTTCCTGGAGCTGCTTGAGTTTGGCCCGTGCGGCATCATCCTTGTCCACACCTGCCAGGCGGTACTCGCGCAGCAGGTGGTCGCGGAACCGCAGCGTGAGCTTGTCCTCGGCAGGGATGCCGCCCACGGCGTTGATCGCCTGGAACAGTTCGCGATCCAGCTTCAACTCCGCAAACACCTTCTTGGCCTCCACTTCGCAACTCTCTGCGGCGGCGCGAACGCCCGCGTCCGGGTGAACTTCCTTCATGAGATCCGTCATCGGAATGACGCGATCCAGTGCCAGCCGGAGCCTGGCGTAGGGCACCAGGGTGTTGGCGACGGTGCGCTCCTTGGCGACCTTCACGATCTCACCGCGGATGGTCTTCACGAGCTCGAGGTTCTTTTTGCAGTCCTCGGCCGCGGCTTCGGCAGTGGCCCACAACGTCGGCTCCAGGACGATCTTCGGCGTGGCATCTGCATCGTTCTTGGGCGGCTCCACCTTGGGCAGGGGCTCCTTCCTGGGCGCCTCCGTCGGAACGGTCACCTGTTTCTTCTCGGGCTCGGTGCACCCGAACCACACCAGTGCGAACATCACAAGCCAAACATGCATGAAGCGTTTCATTCGATTCTGACTCCTTGTATCTAGAGATTCCAGTTCCATATATCGAAGCCGGGACAAGGCCCACGCTCACGGTTCCCGTGCGGACAATTCGTAATCGACGATCTTGGAGACGTTGTAAAGCGTCTTGCCGTCCAGGTAGCTTCGGCCACCGATCAGGAAGGTGAGATCCTTGTCCTGAAGGTGCAGGTCGGCCATGAGATCGGACACCTCCTTGCGGATCTCCACCAGCGGGATGGTCTTCATCTGGTCACGCAGCTTGACCGGGTCCAGCCCCACCTTCCTGATGTAATCATCCAGCTTGTTGTTGGCGGCCACACGCCAGATCGCCTCTTTCTGCAGAAGCATCACGAAATGATACATGCCCTCCTGCTTGAAGGTCCACTGGATGGCATTGGCGATGTCGGCTGCCTCGGCCTCGAGCCCCTGATCCGGTCCCCAGTGGAACACGAACCACACGGCGATCTGCGACTGAAACGGATCGAGCTTCTTGAACTCCGAGTTCAACTGTTTCAGGCGGGCCACCCCCATGTGCGTGAACGGCGCGAACACCACGACCTCGACCTTGGGATTCTCGGCCCCCCATCGGTGAAACGGGTACTTCTCACGATGGGTGATGACCTTCTTCACCTTCTCGAGTTGTTCCTGCGAGAGGACCACCGAGTGCTTCTCGACCTGCTCCATTCCGATGCGCTGGGAGACGGTCAACTTCGTGGTGGCCGGGACGGGTTCCTCGGTGGCGGGCACGGTCGTGGCAGGCTCCTCGGGCGGCGGCGGCGCCGAGCGTCGCTCGGGCCGTGCACGCGGTGTCTTGGGCCTGACCTCCTTGGCCTCCTCCTTCTTGGCGAGGACATAGCCGCCGATGGCCAGCAGCAGCAGGGCGACGAAGATGACGATGGCCGGCGCGGAGGAAGCCGTCGAGGCCGGCGCCGGCTGCTGGGTCCGGCGTGCCGCAGGCTGGCCGGACGGGGCGGGTCTCTCCACCTCGAGCGCCACCTCTTCATAGTCCGGCGACGGGTGGGCGGCGGCTCCGCTGGTCTCCCGGTGATGCTCCTCCTCCCGTCGACGGGTCTCCCTTTCGCGCTGCTTCCGCTGCTTCTTCTCGCCGCGCATGACCTCGGCCTGGGCTGCGTCGGCTTCCTGTGCGTCGGCGGCCGACATGCCGCGCCCGTCGTCCCCGACCGGGAACGGGTGGGCTGGCGTCAGATTCTCCTTTTCGTCATCCCAGGGTGCGGTGACGTCATGGGTCCGCTCCCACGGCGGCGCTTCGGCCGAGTAGCTCGGCGCCGGCATGGCGGACGCGCCCTCCGTCGGCCGAAACAGGCGGCCGCAGTGATCGCACTCGGCGACGATCGTTCCCGGGATGATTTCCGTATCCTGTTGACAATTCGTACATTTCACAACCACTAGACCACTGGACATGACACCCTCCTAAAACTCTCCCACCGGCTGCACCATCGACAGTCCTTCCAGCTCTGGGTAGCTCAGCA
>PHBF01000401.1 GCA_002841905.1 Deltaproteobacteria bacterium HGW-Deltaproteobacteria-17 | reverse complement strand
CTTGCGGCCGTCGGTGCCGGAAACGCGAGTATAGCTGGAGAGTATGCTGGCGGGCTCCGGGAGCAGTTCCCCGTAGAGGAAATTGAAGCGCCGCGCGATCTCCCGGGTCAGCTCCAGGTGCGGCAGTTGGTCCTCGCCCACCGGCACGCCGTCCGCGAGCGCGATGAGGATGTCAGCCGCCTGCAGCACCGGGTAGCCCAGGAATCCGTGGGTCGAGATCTCCTTGTGCCCCAGCTGTTCCAGTTGCTCTTTGTAGGTGGGCACCCGCTCGAGCCAACCCAGCGGAGTTATGAACGAGAGGTACAGAGCCAGTTCCGCCACCTGCGGCAGGTCCGACTGCCGGTAGATGACGGTGCGATCCGGGTCGATCCCTGCCGCCAGCCAGTCGAGGACCATGTCCTCGGTATTGGCGCGCAGGGCTTGCGTGTCCTGGTAGTCGGTGGTGAGGGCATGCCAGTCAGCAACGAAGAAGAAACATTCCGCCTGTTGCTGGAGCTCTATCATCTTGGAGAGGTTGCCGTGCAGGTGTCCCAGGTGCAGCTTCCCCGTGGGGCGGTAGCCGCTCAATATGCGTTTGCCCGGCATGAGTTCCCTTTCCGCTTTGAGATTCGAGTCAGAAGGCTGAATCGGCCTCGATAAACCGCCGTAGCTCGGCGTCCACCGGGTCAACAGCCCCTTGATGATAGCGCACGAGGTAGGTCACCTCAAGCTCGCAGCCGAGAGCCTCGAGCAGCTCCGCCCCTATCTTTCCATGATGTGATTGGGCGAAGAGGGCGCGCGGCCAACGCCCCGGCAACAGCTGCAGTGACGCGATGGCGCTCCCTTCCGGCAGCCCCTCCGCCAGGCTCTCCTGCCGCCGTGACAGCCACGCCGGAGCGAGTATCTCGAGGGCGGTATAGAGGTTGCGAAACCATAGCGGCAGCTCGCTCGCCAGCTTGCCGCAGTCGTGCAGGAGCGCCGCCCTGACCAGTCGAGGCGAATCGGCGCAGCGCTCGGCGACCAGCAGGCTGTGAGAGCGGTCGTAGCGCCCCATTTGAGTGAAGAGTCGCGTCTCGGGCTCGTTCAGATAGCGAGCGGCCAACCGGTTCCCGTCTTCAGCAAGCGAAGGCCGGATGGAGTTGAACAGCACGTGAGCTTTGCCGGACCAGGAGCGGGTAGCCATGCTCAGAGGAAGCGGAACGGCAGGTCGACCAGGCGCGCCAAAAGGTTGAAGACGCTGGATACGGCCTCGGTGAAAGCCACGCCGAAGACCATCACCAGCGCGAAGATGAGGAAGAATCCGTACTGTTCGAGCCCCTGGTAGGTCCTCAGGGCCTCGCCTCTCAGAAAATAGCCGAGCACCCGCGAGCCGTCGAGCGGCGGTATGGGGATGAGGTTGAAGACCGCCAGCAGGACGTTGATATAGGCGATGAAGGTGAGGGTGATGATGACGCGATTGGCCTCGGGCGCGGTCACGTCGACTATCTTGGCGATGCCCAGTGCCAGCAGCGCGAGGAGCAGGTTGGCGGATATGCCCGCGAGCGAGACCCAGATGATGCCGCGGCGCTTCTTGAAGAGAAACGGGTTGATGGGCACCGGCTTGGCGTAGCCGATTATGAAGGTCGGGACGCCCATTATCCGTAGCAGGAACAGCATGCCGGGCAGGATGATGGTGCCGAAACGGTCTACGTGCGCCATGGGGTCGAGCGTCAACCGGCCGGCTCGTTTCGCCGTGGGATCCCCCATCCAGAACGCCATCAGCCCGTGTGAGAACTCGTGGATGATGACCCCCAGGATCAACCCCACCAGCATGTATATGGCGACCTCTATCTGGCTGATATCCATTATTATCCAGATCCTTCTTCGTCGTGCTCCGCTGCCAGGTCCCGTGCCATCCTGAGCTGTTCCTCCCGGCCTCCCACCGCGCCGTCCATATGGGCCGACCTCACCTTCTCCAGAATGGTGGCGAAGACGGCGGAAGGACGGAGCCCCATGTGCTCCAGGTCCTCGCCGCCGATATCCAGGCGGGCCTTCGCCTGAAGGCTCCAGAGACGGCGGATGGCTGCACGAGCGGCATCTCCGCCACTCACGTAGAGATATGCTAAGGCCTCGCCTTTCAGGGGGTCAAGGCGGCGGAAGACGGCGCTGTTGGGAAGGTCGTTCGCGGCTAGCTCGGCGGCGATGGCCGGCACCTGCAGCACGCCT
>PHBF01000400.1 GCA_002841905.1 Deltaproteobacteria bacterium HGW-Deltaproteobacteria-17 | reverse complement strand
CTGCCCTCAGCAGTGTTGGATCGTGGCTCTCAGTTCGTGAGGGAGGGGACGGCGGCGGGGATCGCGGCTTCGAGCCTCGGCCAGAACCAGGCGAAGATCAGGCCCGTCAGAACGGCGAAGGCGGCGGCGTCGATGAGGTCCAGCGCGTGGGCGCGGGCGGACTTGGCGAACCAGATGCCGTTGGGGATCGCCCCGAAGCCGTAGGCCATGAAGGTGATGGTGGTCACGATGCGGAAGACACGATGAAAGGAATCTCCGGTCGCGAGCGTGAGGTGAGCGACATAGGCGATGACGAAGGCGGCGATGAGATTGAAGGAGAAGGAGAGCGCCATGTTGCGGCCCATGTTGGGCAGTCCCGGCCAGACGCGGAGCAGGCCGATGGGGCCGCCCGCGATCTGCTCCTTGACCTCGGGCTTCTGCGCGTCGGCGCCGCACATGGCGCCGGGGAACATGTACTCGCCCGGCGCCAGCGACCCCGAACGAAGGGCGCTCAGCACGGCTTCCTCGTTCGGGATCTTCTTATACTCCCGGTTGTGGAATGGCAGCAGTGCCCAAGTGATGAACGACGCGAAAAACACGGCGACGGCGGAGAGAACAATCGGCAGCCAGTGAGCGGAGATGATGTCCACGAGAAGCTCCTTTGCTGGGGTGACGGGATCCAACCGCTTTATAATACCGGCGTCGGCGTCTCGGCCTTCGCTCTCGATAGGGACTCATCGGCCAAGCCGGGGCGTCCTCGACAGCAGGCGGATTGCCGGGACAATGGGGCGATGAGCGACGCGGCCATTCGGATCGCCTCTCGGCGGGTGGTGACCGGGCGTGGAATCAGACCCGCGGTCGTCACCGCCGAGCGAGGCGTTCTCCGGTCGGTCGAACCGCTGCAAGATCCGCCCGGACAAGACATTCTGGATGTCGGCGATCGCGTGCTCATGGCCGGGCTCGTGGATTCCCATGTCCATGTCAACGAGCCGGGGCGCACGGAGTGGGAGGGGTTCGCCTCGGCGACGCGGGCGGCGGCGGCGGGGGGGGTGACCACGATTGTGGACATGCCGCTCAACAGTGTGCCGGCGACGGTGGACGAGGCGGGGCTGCGGGCCAAGCTCGACGCGGCGCGGGGGCGCTGCATGGTGAACTACGGCGTCTGGGGCGGCGTCGTCCCGGGGAATCTCGCCGCCCTCGATGCGATGACGCGAGGCGAGCGCGCGGTCCTGGGGTTCAAGTGCTTCCTGTCGCCCTCGGGCGTGGACGAGTTCGGGCATGTCGGAACGCCGGACCTGCGCGCGGCCATGCGCGAAGTCGCTCGGCTCGACAGCGTGCTGCTCGTCCATGCCGAAGCGCCCGAGATCATCGAAGCGGCGGCCGGGGCAAGCGGACTCTCCGAGCATCCGAGGAGGTACGCGGCGTTTCTGGCGTCAAGACCGATCCAGGCGGAGGTCCGCGCCATCGCCCTGGTGGCGGACCTGGCGCATGAGACGCGGTGCGCGGTCCATATCGTGCATGTTTCGGCGGCGGAGTCGCTGCCCGTCATCGAGGCGGCCCGGGCGCGCGGCGTGCGACTCTCGGCCGAGACCTGCCCGCACTATCTCGGGTTCGCCGCGGAAGAGATTCCAGACGGCGCCACGCTCTTCAAGTGCGCCCCGCCCATCCGCGATGCGGCAAACCGGGAACGGCTGTGGGAAGGCCTGCGCCGCGGCACGCTCGAGATGGTGGCGACGGATCACTCCCCCTGCCCGCCGGCGATGAAGGCGCCGGAGTCGGGATCGTTCGCGGCGGCGTGGGGCGGGATCGCATCGCTTCAGTTCGGATTGTCGGCGGTATGGACCGAAGCGAGGCGCCGCGGGTTCACGATCGAAGATGTGACGCGCTGGATGTGCGAGCGGCCCGCCCGGCTCGCGGGGCTCGCGGGCAGAAAGGGCCGGATCGCGCCGGGATATGATGCCGACCTCGTGGTGTGGAACCCCGAAGACGAGCGGGTCATCGACGCGGGGATGATCGAGCATCGGCACAAGGCCACCCCCTGGGCGGGGTGGAGGCTCGCGGGAGTGGTGGAGATGACGATCGTGCGGGGCAGGGTCGTGTACGAGAGGGGGGAGTTCATCGGCGAACTTGCGGGCGAGTTCGTGGGCGGCAGGAGAAACGGGTGAGCGAGTTCACGGAACTGGTGGATCTGGCGGCGGCGCGGGTCG
>PHBF01000399.1 GCA_002841905.1 Deltaproteobacteria bacterium HGW-Deltaproteobacteria-17 | reverse complement strand
TAGCGCAGCTACCCGGGGCTAACGTCCGGGGAACGGGGAAAACGGGGAAAAGAGAACGCGGCGTTCCCCTCCCGCGGATGTTGGCCCCCTGTTGCGCCCCCGGCGCAACGGGGGGAAAGAGGACGTCGGCGTTCCCCTCCCACGGATGTTAGCCCCCTGTTGCGCCCTCGGCGCAACGGGGGGACGACGATTTGTCGAGTATGGCCCGCATTTCCTCCTCGAAGGACAGGGCACGATGATGCTCCTCCTGGTTCCGAATGTATCGGACGACCCTGGGCACGACGGAGTCGCTGACCGAGAATGCAGAAAAGCCCTCCTGCCACGTGAATTTCCCGCTATTGCAGACCTGCTCTCTCACCCACAACGTGGACAGGCGCTTCATGTCCTTGACAACCTCCCCCACGGAAATGGCGTTGTGCATCGTGAGGAGCGCGTGGACATGATCAACGTATCCTCCGATGGCTACTGGAATACAGTTTTTCTTCCTTGCGAGACCGCCAAGATAGGCATGGAGCCCGCTTCTCAAGTCCGGATTCTGGAAATAACTCATCCTGTTTTTTGTACTAAAAACGATATGAACAAAGACGCACGAATACGAATGGCTCATCGGATCCTCCTGTGCGTGAATTATCGTGAAAGATTTGCGCCGGTTGCGCGACGTCCCCGCTATTTCGCGCATCCGCGACTTTTCCCCGGGTAGCGGAGCTACCCGGGGCTAACGTCCGGGGAAAGGGGGATGCGGGGATGCGCGACTTTTCCCCGGGTAGCGGAGCTACCCGGGGCTAACGTCCGGGGAACGGGGGATGCGGGGATGCGCGCCTTTGATCCCCGGGTAGCGCAGCTACCCGGGGCTAACGTCCGGGGAACGGGGAAAACGGGGAAAAGAGAACGCGGCGTTCCCCTCCCGCGGATGTTAGCCCCCTGTTGCGCCCCCGGCGCAACGGGGGGAAAGAGGACGTCGGCGTTCCCCTCCCACGGATGTTAGCCCCCTGTTGCGCCATCGGCGCAACGGGGGGATCGTTCGATTAAATTTGATTGGTGTAGATGGGGTCGTCGGCGCCGTTGGTCACGGTGATGTACAGGATCGTGTCGGCGGTGACGGTGGGATCCAGGGAATCCCAGGCCTGGCGCCAGACCGCCTCGTGGGCGGCGGAGTCGGCCATGACGGCCAGGATCTGCTTCTCCCAGGCGTCGACGGGCAGCACGAGCTGGGAGCTCTCCTGGATGTCGGTGAGCTTGTGCGCCAGCAGGGTCTGCACGTCGGCCAGCACCGGCGGAGTGTCGCGGGGGTAGGTCATGGCGCGGACCACCGAGACGCCGATCTTGTAACCGTCGATGGTCACGAGCATGTCCGTGATGGACGTGGGGTTGGGCGTGTATTCGATCTCGGTCTCGGTCTTGAGCAGGCCGGCGAACTCGCAGCGCGCGAGCACCTCGTAGGCGAAGCACTCGGACCAGCCCGAGCTGCCGCCGGCGTTGGCGGTGGTGGCCAGAATCTGTCCGCCCGGGGTGAGCTGATCGTAGTCGCCGGCGTCGTAGACGTCGGTGCCGAAGTCCATGACGAGCAGGTGGTAGGACGGCGTGGGGGCCGTCAACTCCGTGTCCAGGACGCCGCACTCGCCGGACAGGTCGCCGAAGCCCGGCAGGGGCGGCTCGGGCGTGGCCAGGCACCCGGTACCGTCGCGATTTTCCGCGTAGCCGAAGTCGCACTCCCAGGCGCACTCGGCCGGCGGGGTCCAGCCGGTGTCGGCGTTCCAGGTGATCTCCACGTCGACCACGGTGGAGGTGGCGTTCTCGGGGGCCACGTCCGCGCAGGGGACCATCAGGCTGTTGACGCAGGCGTCCTCGTTCAGGGTGAACCCGTCGTCACAGACGCACTGGCCGTTGTCGGGATTGCAGGTGGCGTTCTCGACGCAATCCACGGCCGCGCACAGGTTGTTCGTGTTGTTGACATTGTTCAATACATTATTGACGTTGCTCGTGTTGTTGGTGTTGTTCTTGTTGTTGCCGCCGTCGTCGCATGAGGAAACGACGAGCGCGAGCACCAGAACCAGGGCATAAATCGAACGAATCAGCATCGGATCACCTGCTCCTTCCACCGAACCTGTATAGCACGGAACACGGAACAGGCCCAGACCGTGCGTGCATGTCCCCGGCGGGCCACCGCAGTCCATAGGAAGAGGGGGAAGGGAAT
>PHBF01000398.1 GCA_002841905.1 Deltaproteobacteria bacterium HGW-Deltaproteobacteria-17 | reverse complement strand
GTAGCCCACCCCGTTCTGGTACAGCACCACCTTCGTGATCGGCAGGTCGCTCTGCACCGTCCGGCGCGGCAGGCTGCCGTCTTCTTCGCCGCGACAGCCCAGGGCCAGCGTCCAGATGGATATCAGAAGTAAAAATCCCAGATTTCGCATGACAAACCTCCTTGGTTTCATCGATTGTACGTTTGGAAACATGCTTTTCCCCACAAGGCACCCATGTGGCACCCAAACCGCCTCCATGTCAAGCCGGTGTTCATCGGACTCTCCCGGACCCAGGTGGTCACCACGCAATGAGATGTGAAAATGAAAAGAGGAAGGTGGAGAAGAAGAGAAAGAGATGGAACCACGGAACACACGGAACACGCGAAAGTGCAAGGGTTAGAAGAGTTTTACCACGGAACACGCTGAACACGCTGAAATGGAAGATGCTCTGCCACCCTCTCAGACGCATCGGATCCATCACGGCTTCTCTTTCCGCGTGTTCCGCGTGTTCCGTGGTAGATCCAGATTCTTCTCTTCTTTTCTTTTCTGCGGTGCGAAGCCGGGCTGGATCAGCGGATGCCGGAGATCTCCTCGGCGATGTTGACGTTGTGATCGGCGATCTTCTCGAAGGAACTGATCATGTTGATGAATATCAGGCCCCCCTCGATCATGCAGGTGTTGTCGGACATCCGCTCGATGTTGCGGCGCCGCAGATCCTTGCACATCTCGTTGATGCCGTCCTCGTGCCCGTACGCGGTCTTGAGGATGTCCCGCCGGGTCAGGATGCTGGCGGCGGTGAAGGACAGGAACTCCTGCACGCGTCGGGACAAATCGAGGATCTCCCCCCGGGCCTCCTCGGAGAACTTGTGTTTCTTCTCGTGCTTGCGGCGCAGCAACTTCATCAGCAGCTCGCAGTGGTCCCCGATGCGCTCATAATCCGCGGTCGTATGGAGCAGGGCGGCGACCTCGTGGGCCTCCTCGTAACTGAGGGTCCCCTGGGACAGCCGGACCAGGTACTCGACCATGCCGTCGGCCATGCGATCGACACGCGCCTCGATCCTGGAGATCTCCGTGACCACCTGACCCCGCGGCGCGTCGGGGTTCCTCATCAGTTCGTCGATCAGGCCGAGCATCCTCTGGATCTCCCCCCCCATCACCTGCAGATCCTTGCGGGCCGCCAGGATCGCGAGCTCCGGCACCTGGACCTGCCGGAAGTTGATGAACTCGAAGATCGGATCCTCCCGGCCCGCGGTCACGGGCTTGTCCGGGACCATCCACGTCGCCGCCCTGGCCAGCTGCTTCACGAAAGGCAGGAAGAGCAGCGCGTTGATCACGTTGAACATCGTATGAAACACGCTCATGTGCACGGGAAGATCGGCACTGGAGGTGAGGGATCCGGGAGCCAGCATGTCGATGAACCGTATCCAGAAGGGCCACACCGCGAACACCCACATCACGCCGAACACGTTGAACAGGAAGTGGGAGCGCGCCGCGCGCCGCGCGGTCACCGAGGCGCCCAGCGCGGCGATGTTGGCCGTGATGGTGGTGCCGATGTTCTCGCCCAGGATCAGCGCGAACGCCGTCTCATGGTGGATCACGCCCTGGAAGGCCAGGATCAGCGTGATGGCCATGGTGGCCGACGAGCTCTGGATGACCATGGTGACGATGCTGCCCACCGCGACGACCCAGAGACGCGACAGGGGTCCGTCGGCGTTGATCCACCCCATCCAGCCCTTGACCATCTCCAGGTTCTCCGGCGTGGAGAGCGCCTCCTTCATGAAGCTCAGGCCGAAGAACAGCAGACCGAAGCCAAGCAGGACATCCAGCAGCGCCTTCCTCTTGTCCCGGGTCATCAGACCGCCGAAGAACCCGATCGACAGCGCCGGCAGCGCCAGGGCGGCGATGTTCATCTTGAACCCGAGCAGGGAGACGATCCAGGCCGTGACCGTGGTGCCGATGTTGGCGCCCAGGATCACGCCGATGGCCTGGATCAGGTCGAGCAGGCCGGCGTTGACGAAGGACACCACCATGACCGTGGTGGCCGACGAGCTCTGGATCACGCCCGTGACCGCGACGCCCGTGAGGAGCCCCAGCAGGGGATGGCCCGTGACCTTCGAGAGGAAGAGCCGCATCCGCTCACCGGCCACCTTCTGCAGGGCGTCACTCATGAGGGTCATGCCCATGATGAAGAAGGCCAGACCGCCAAAAACGTTGATGGC
>PHBF01000024.1 GCA_002841905.1 Deltaproteobacteria bacterium HGW-Deltaproteobacteria-17 | reverse complement strand
GACCCGGGAACGGTTCGTGACATAGACGAAATCGTCCTGAGTGACCTTGTTGCAGCCCTGCTCGCGGCTGGCGCCCAAATCCCATTCAGGCGGCTCGCGCGGGAACTCGGGGTTGCGGGCGTCACGGCGGGCGCAGTCGACGAGGCGGTCGAGGAACCAATGGGCCGAAGGAGGCGTGTCGCCGGTCAACTGGGAAAGGAACAGCGGCGCCCAGGACCAGGGGATCTGGGGCATCAGGTGGGTCCAGAGGTTGTCGACGAAGTGCATCAACTGGATGTGGGAAAGCCTGTGCAGCGGATAGGGCGCGAAGCGCCGCAGGCAGAACATGGGGAAGGAGAGGCCCGGCTCGTGCGCGTCGGCTTCGTCAAACTGATCCGCGTAGGCGCTCAGTTCCGCATACAGTTCGGGATCGTCGATCCAGGCCAGGGGAGCGTGCCGCCGGGTGCTGCCCCTTTCGCCCTCGGGCGCGTCGGGAGGAACCGGGGTGGGTGTGAAGAACGACTCGTCCAGGGCGTCCACCGGAGGGGGGGGGCCGTCCTGGGACAGGGAACTGCGCGGGTGGTTCCCTGTGCCGTTTCGCGTGGGGGATTTGGAGTCTCGCGTCATGAAGGACCGCTTCCGGCGAAAGGAGCAGGAGTCATGACGGGTAGTATATCTGGAAAAACCAGTGTTTGGCAACCGTCAATTTTGTGTAGTATAAAAAATATATTGTTGTTGTGAGGTGCCTGTCCGAAGGCTCCCCAGGTCAATAGTCCTGAAGGATCAGCCCCCGGGTCTTGGCCGACTGGAATTCTTCGGTCGTGATGGCGCCCTGCAGGTGAAGTTTCCGCAGCAGGGCCATGATCTGTGCGGTCCATGCGTCGGGGATGGCGCTGCGGCGCAGTTGGTAATAGTAAAACAGCGGTGCGGGAGTGATCAAAGCCAGGTGGGCGCTCTCGGCCGGGATCAGGTTCCGCACCTCCCGGGAGAAGAAGGTGCGCGCGCCGTCGGAGATGCCCCACAACCCCGGGCCCATCTCGATCACGTTCAGGTACAGTTCGAGGATGCGGTCCTTGGGGACGATCTGCTCCATGCGCCAGGTGAGGATGGCCTCCTCGAGCTTGCGCGAGATCGACCGCGTGGAGGTCAGGAAGATGTTCTTCACCAGCTGCTGGGAGATGCTGGAGGCACCCTTGTAGAAGGCCCGGTGCTTGAGATTGTAGCCGGCCGCGCGCACCAGCATGGGCCAGTCGAAGCCGTGGTGCTCCCGGAACCGGCGGTCCTCGGTGGTCAGGAACGCCGCGATGGTGTGGGAGGGGATCTTCGCCAGGGGGATGAACGTGGGCTCGGACGGATCCATCCGTCGCTCGGTGGCATGGCCGAACCGGCTCTTCAGGGTGACGGTGAACGGCTCGAGAAGCCGGTGGGGATCGGCCAGCTCCGCGTCACGGACCACGGTGCAGCCGCTTCCGGAGAACCGGCCGTGGGCGTTGAACTTCTCCGCGTCGACCAGATCGAACCACAGGCCGAAATGCAGACCGAGATCCCCCGACAGTTCCATGCCGCGCAGGTTGGGCATCAGGTCGCGTCCGAGGTCCATCCATCGCTGGCACTCCCAGACCGCCGTGCTGCCCTCCAGTTTCAGGCTCCGGCCGGGGTTCCACCGGGCGGTGAACCGCACCTCCGGTCCGCCCATGGTCACCTTTCCTGTGAAGTCCACGCCTTCATCCTGGCGTTGCCCGGAGAGGAACAGTTTCACATCGGGCAGGGACAGGTGCTTCGACGAGAAGCTCGAATGCGAGAAGGCGGCCTCGCGCACGTTCAGTTTCGCGTCCACGCGCACCGGCGCGCCGCTCCAGACCACGTGGGCCTCGCCTTCGACGTTTCCGGTGATCGAGGAGACAAAAGGCGGCAGGGGTCTCCACTCCCGGGCGTACTCCAACAGGCTCGCCAGGGTCGTCGAGAAGGAGACGTCGAGCACATGGCGGTCTTCGTCGAGGTTGGCCCGACCCCGGAAGGTGGCGGTCTCCTCGCCGTGCCGCAGGAAGAGGTCCACGCCGAACACGCTGGAGGTGATCCGCTCCACGGAGCCTCCGACATCGAGCCACACCCCGCTCGACGACATGACCCTCATGAACGAGACCTGCAGCCGTTCCCACTGGCGGCCGCGCATCTCGACCTCGGTGTTCTTGCCGATCCAGACGCCGCGTGGGCCCCGGACATGGATCAGGGGCGCCGAGAGCAGGAAGGACCCGCCGGGACGGCTCCGGCCGCTGACGTTCTCGAGGGTGATCACCTGGCGGTCGACCTGCGCCGTCATCCTTCCGCCGGAGAAGGAGGTGTGCACCAGGCGGAAGAATCTCCGAAGGCCATCGAGGGAGACGGTCCGCAGGCGCCCGGGTTTGAACTTCCGCACGGTGACCTCGACCTCGGGGAGCTCCAGGTGCAGGCTCAGGATCGGGGTGTTGCCGCCCAACTGGAGCCAGTCGGGACCAAACTCGGCGGCATGGAAGCGGACGGTGTTTCCATCGTGGCTCAGGACGCCGCCCTCGACGCGGATCAGGCCCCCGCAGGAGAGGGAGATCCGCTCGGAGGAGAAACCGATGGCGTCAGACAGGCGGTGCCGCAGGAGCTCCACGAAACCGGTGTGCACACTGAAGGCCGTGATCCAGACGGCGAGCAGCGCCGTGGCCCAGCGGAGGGTTCGGGGAAGGCTCAGCCGCACATCCATGCGCTCCGGGTCGCCAGACTGACCGGCCTGTGTGACCGGAGGTCGCCCACGAGGCTGCGGGCGCATTCCCGCTGGGAGAGTCCGAAGGCGGAGGCGATGCGACCGAAACGGGCATGCCGGTGCAGGGAGGGCATCAGGTCGATATCCAGGATGAATTCCTCCTGGTGTTCGTTGCGGATCGAAGTGACGAGCATCGCCTGGTGGGCATGGAACAACTCGGCGAGGCGTTCGGCGAGGCGCTCCATCGTCCTGAGGCCGGTGGCCGGAATCCGGGCGGGGATATGGACCTCCTCGAGGGGGGCGCCGGAGGCGTCGACCGAGGATTGTACCTCGGCTGAACCGACGGTCTTCCCGCGCCAGAGGGCGGTGCTGACGACGGTCCCGGTCACCAGCCGCTCCACGAGCACCTCGCCGGCCTCGCAACGTGCGGAGAGCACCTGGGCCTGCAGTTCTTCAAAGTTGCGGGCCACGGTGGCCGGGCGGAGGCCGGTCCTGGCGAGGACGCGTACCGGAAAGCCGAAGTTGCGGTGCTCCTGGGCCAGGTTCTCCACGGGGTTGCGCGGGAGGTAGCCCGCCGGGGTGGCCAGGTTGTGGATGGCCAGAAAGTCCTTCAGCAGGACGCGGTCGGCGCAGATCTGCTGCGCCTGGCGGGTCGGACCCGTTACGGGCAGGTCCATCAGGTGACACAGGGCGGCGACCTCGGAGGCCAGGTCGAGATCCGCGACCAGGTTCACGGCCGCGTCGATGGAGAGCTCCTCCACGCGGCCCGGGAGATGGCGATCCACCGGGAGCGGGAGGCAGACGCATTCGCCCCGCGCATGGGACGCGAACTGCGCGAGGGTTTCCTGGATTCCCGGTTCGGACGGGTTGAACAGCAGGGCCACGTTCTGTTGGTGCATCGCATACCTCCGGAAGTCCTCCCATTGGTACCAGTGGGGTTTCATTCCGTCAAAAAATGCAGGATTTTCCAGATTATGGATTGAAGATCAGGCAGAACGCCGCCAAAGGGGTCAGATAGGCGGCAAACCAGGCGAACCGACGTGCGCGGATCAGGCCGACCAGCAGGCTCAGCGCGGCCAGGCCGGCCAGGATCGACGCGGCCATGCCCAACAGCAGGTGCCACACGTTCATTTGCCCGAAAAGGTCCGGGAGCTCCAGCAGGGAGGCCCCGCCGATGACGGGGATGGCCAGCAGGAACGAGAAGCGGGCGGCCTTCTCGCTGGAGAGACCGAGGATCAGGGCCGCGGCGATGGTGGCGCCGGAGCGGCTGATGCCGGGAAAGACGGCGACGCCCTGCACCAGCCCGATCAGCAGCGCGCCCTTCCAGGTCAGGTTCTTCGGCGGCCGGTCGGCGGCCGTCCATTCGGAGAGCACGAGGACGATCGCGGTCACCAGGAAAGTGAGCCCCAGGAAGCGGCCCGCGGCCGGTTCGGCGAACCATCCTTCGATCGGATCGCGCAGCAGGATCGCCATCGGGACGGTGACCAACGTGGCCAGGATCAGGTGCCAGGCCAGCTGGCGGTGCTCGGCGGTCCGGTCCGGATCGGCGCCGGGGCCGGGCAGCATGGCACGGATCGTCTCGACGAGGTCCACGCGGTAATAAAAGAGGATCGCGGCCAGGGAACCGGCATGGAGGCCCACATTCACGGCCAGCGACGGATGGACGTCCATCAGCCGCTCCACGAGGACCAGGTGACCGGAGGAGGAGACGGGCAGGAACTCGGTGAGCCCCTGGAGAAGGCCCAGCAGGAAGAGCAGCAGCGGTCCCATGTCGCTACTTGATCAACTCGCAGCCCATCCAGTCCCGCTTGCAGTCGCGACAGACACGCCGCTTGAAGCCCGTCCCCAGGGGGGTCTGGGCGCTCTGACCCGGATCGATGCGCTGCACGGCCCAGATGTCGTCGGTGCACCATCCGGTGACGTAGATGAACTTGTCGTTGGGGAGGGCCGTGATGCCCGAGGCGCGCACGATGTCCAGCGGGAGCTCCTTGCTCTCCCAGGTGGCCGTGTCGATGATGTTCATGCTGTGGCCGGTGTAGTTGGCCGTGTAGATGAACTTGCCGTCGGTGCTCTCGATGATGGTCTTGGGCTTGTTTCCCACGTTGACGGTCTTGATGACCTTCTCGGTGACGGGATCGATCACGAAGACGGCGCTGGGGCCCATCATGGAGACGTAGAGACGCTTTCCGTCCCGGCTCATCACGGCGTGCCGCGGTCCGGAGCCCAGCGGCAGGTGCCTTGCGTTGATCTTGGCGCCGGGCGTGAGGTTCTTGGCGTCCACGATGGTGTAATTCTTGTTGCCGTTGTTGACCAGATACAACTTGCTCTCGTCGAGGCTCAGGGCCATGCCGCGGGGGTTCACCTGCCCGGTGCGGAAGTAGTCCACGGCCAGGGTCTTGGTGTTGACCCGCGCGAAGCCCAGTTGCTCCCACAGGCTCAGGTAGGCCAGCGAGCCGTCCTTGTTGAGGATGATCACCTTCGGAAACCCGGTGACCTTGACCTTGTTCTTCCACGTCAGCGTCTTGAGGTCGATGATGTCGAGCCAGTGGCCGTACATGTTGGTCGAGTACAGGGTGGAGGAGTCCGGAGACACGATCGACTCGATGCTGTTGCCGGGGTAGTCGATGTACTTGTGGAAGGTCATCGGATTGGCCAGGAACACGGAGATGTTCTGCCGGCCCTTGCGTCCGAAGTTGCTCACGAGCAGGTACTTGTTGTCCGGGGACGTGGAGGCGCCCTTGGGCATGACGCCGGTGGCGGCGCCGCCCCAGATCATGAACTTGGTCTTTCCGACCATGACGAAGTCGCCGACCTTGCGTTCGGCCGCGGCGGGGGTGGCGATCCCGCAGGTGAGGATCGTCGTGAGGAGGAACAGGTGGTTTCTGACGTTCACAATCATATCATCCTTTCTCCGGAGGCCCGGGGACCCGGAGGACGAACAGCATCGCAGAAAATTCCATGCGGCGCAACTTGCGGGAAAAACGGGGGGCTCCGGGGAGCCATTCGGGAGGCACCGCGGTCGGCCCCCCGATTGGATTCTACCGGTTCTCGAAGCTTCGGAGGATGGAGCGGCCGAAATAACGCGCGGAGGAGCCGAGCTCCTCCTCGATGCGCAGCAGCTGGTTGTACTTCGCAACACGATCGGAGCGGGCCGGGGCGCCGATCTTCATCTGCCCCGTGCCCAGCGCCACGACCAGATCGGAGATGAACGTGTCCTCGGTCTCCCCGGACCGGTGGGAGACGATGCAGTCGTACCCCTGGTCACGGGCCAGCGACACGGTGTCGATCGTCTCGGTCAGCGTGCCGATCTGGTTGGGCTTGATGAGGATCGCGTTGGCGATGTGATTGGTGATGCCGTCCTCGAGCAGCCGCACGTTGGTCGAGAAGACGTCGTCGCCCACGAGCTGGACCCGCTTCCCCAGGGTGCGCGTCAGCAGCTGCCAGCCCTCCCGGTCGTCCTCGCCCATGGGATCCTCCAGGGAGAAGACCATGGGATACTCCTCCATGAACTGCACCCAGAACTCGACCATCTGCTCGGAGTTGAGCAGGGGACCGGAGGAGCGCCAGAACTTGTACCCGTTCTGTCCTTCATGGTGGGCCTGCTGGCGCATCTCGGAGGCGGCCGCGTCGACCGCGAGCAGGATCTGGGGGTGATCCTGAAGAGGACCGGTCTTGAAGCCGGCCAGGCGCACGGACTCCAGGATGAGATCCAGCGCCTCCCGATGGGAGCCCACGAACGGGCAGTAGCCGCCTTCGTCTCCAACGCCCGTGTGGTGCCCCTTCCGGATCAGCAGGCTCTTGAGGGCGTGGAAGATCTCCGCGACCTCGCGGACCCCCTCGTGGAAGGAGGAGGCGCCCACGGGGAGCACCATGAACTCCTGGAAATCCACCGTGCCGTCCACGGGGAGGCCACCGTTGATCAGGTTGCACATGGGGACCGGCAGGGTGCGGGCGTCGATGCCGCCGAGGTAACGGTACAGCGGCAGGCCCAGGCTCGCCGAGGCGGCGCGGGCGACGGCCATGGACACGGCGATGATGGCGTTGGCGCCCAGACGCCCCTTGTTCTCGGTGCCGTCGACCTCGCACATGGCCTGATCGAGCCCGGCCTGGTCGAGGGCGTCGAGATCCTGCACGGCCTCGAACAACTGGCGGTGGACGTGATCGACGGCGTTGAGGACGCCCATGCCGGAGAACCGGCCCGGATCACCGTCCCGCAGCTCCAGGGCCTCATTCTTTCCGGTTGACGTGCCCGTGGGGACCGCGGCCCGGCCAAAGGCGCCGTTTTCCAGGTGGACGTCCACCTCGAGGGTCGGGTTGCCGCGGGCGTCGAGGATTTCGCGGGCCTTGATCGCCGTGATGAGGGTGTTGCTGGAAGGAACGCTGTCCATGATGATCACCTTCCCGTCGCCGGCTCTTCCGGGCAACCATCGCAGTTGGTCCGATTTTTCCGGCGCAAATCAATGTACATTCCGTATTGGAAGTTGTAAATCTCCAAATCGAAAAAACCGGGTGTTACCGGAATTTCAGGCGCCCGAAAAAGAAATGAAAAAGTGGGTGAAAAGTGTTCGGTTCGCATATTGACAGTCCAAGGGGCGTGCGCGTATAGTGTCGCCGGGCAAGAACGCCCTGTTTGGATCTTTCATGAAAGGCAGCACCATGAAGAATTGGATAATTTTGCTGGTCGCGCTCCCCTTCGTCTGGTTGTCCTCCTGCGCCGAAGATGAGACGGATCCCAAGATTTGGGTCAAGAAGCTCAACGAATCGGCCGAGGTGCGCAAGGATGCCCTCGAGAAGCTGGAATTCATCTACGAGGTCGATTCCACGCTGCTCGAGACCTGCACCAAGCTCACCGATGAAGAATGGCAGAAGTTCCACAAGGACGACGTCAAGATGATGAAGGACGCGGGCAAGTGGGACCAGTACACGAGCTTCTGCGGCAAGTACAAGAGCAAGCTCGACAAGAAGATTCCGCGGTTCCGGGAGGTCACGATTCCGGCCCTCATCGATGCCTACAAGCAGCACAACGACTGGCAGAAGGACGACATCATCAAGCTGCTGATCCGGTTCCAGGATCCCAAGACCCCGATTGAACTCGAGGCCGTCCAGTCGCTCTTCCTCGATGTCATCGATTCCTTCGGCGGTCCCGAATACCTCGTCGACCGTGAAAAGATCGACGCCCGCGTCGTCGTGGCGATCAAGGGCCTGACCGAGCTCAACAAGTTCAAGCCCCATCCCCAGACCTTCGAAAAAATCAAAGGTCTGATGAAAAAGATCTACGCCAACCCCGAGCAGAACGACAGCATCTCCCAGATCCGCGTGGCGCTGGTCGCCAGCATCCTGGACCTGCGCGGCACCGGGACCAACGTCAACAAGGCGTTCGAGGCCGACGTCGCCGAGATCCTCGTGGAGATGATCCGCCGCGGCAAGCACGACACCGCCGATGAAGCCCTGTTCTGTCAGGGTCGCCATTGCAAGCAGAACTTCCTGGTCAACAAGAATGCGGCCATCCAGCTGGGCGCCCTCGGCGTGGCCAACAAGCGCGTCAACAACACCCTGGTGGGCTGCCTGTACAGCGTCGAAATCGGTCTGGGCCGCCTGGGCAAGAGCTTCCGCGAGTGCAAGGTCGCCCTCTCCAAGTTGTACAAGCCGGAGATGCGCGGCACCGAGATCGATCCCGTCGGCATCCTCGGCCTGCTGGCCCAGGGCGATCCCGCCCGGTATCCCCTGTCCTACGATGAGAAGAAGGACCGCTGGTATGCCTCCAAGGAAGGCGACAACTATGTAATGTATGGCGCCGATCCGAACCAGAGCACGGCGCGCTCCAAGATGAAAGACTGCATGAGCAATTACGAAAAATATCGGAACTCCGATTATTTCGCCTTTGTCACCCGCCGTCAATGGGAAGCCGAGTTGAAATTCAAGAAGGAAAAGATCGATCCGGCCGCCTTCGAGGAATACCTCAACAAGAAGCGCGCCGACCACAAGAAGCGCACCTCCCAGTGGGGCGAGGGCGCCTGTGAGATCTTCGATCTGAACGAAAAGGGCAAATGGGACACCAAGGACTCCGCCGTCGTCGAGCGTACCGCGCTGGAAGCCCTGCGCGGCATGGGCGCGGCGGTCGAGACCCAGACGGTGCTGCTGGACACCTACTCCTCCTATGCGATGACCGCCTTCTGGGACTTCACGGCCGAGCAGTCCGGCAAGGCCTCGGTGGTCCGCTGCAAGAAGGAAGGCATGCAGGATGCCTTCATCAAGACCGAATGCGTGCCCGAGTTCACCAACGACATCTCCGGCACCAAGTCCCAGTGGAACAAGCTGCGTGACTACAACTGGCTCGTCGACTCCTCGAAGGAAGCCATGTACGGCGCCGGCTGGCTGATGTCGGCTGCTGCCAACGAGCTCAACGCCCGTACCCGCGCCGAGATGGAGCTCCGCCTGCGCTGGCTGCAGGACCCGCGTTCCACGACCTTCGCAGCGAAGTCCCTGGCGATGATGCCCTACAACAAGGACTCCTTCAACGCCCTGATGAACGTGGCCTCCTTCCGCGAAGGCGGCACCAACAAGAACACCTCGGAGCCTTGGTTCATCGCCACCGAGCTCCTGTGGGAACAGTTCCGCCAGCAGACCATCCAGTTGGTCCAGACCGGCCGCAACAAGGGCCTGTGCGCCAAGATCGAGAACCAGGCCGAGGCCAAGGAATGCGACACGCTCCTGGGCACGCAGTTCGACGAAGTCATGAAGATCTTCCAGCAGTGGACCTACAACAAGGATCGCTGGCTGCGCTCCCGCTACCTGTGGATCACCACCATGCAGCAGTACTTCGGCTACTGGCCGGTGGACGCCGCCACGAAGAAGGGCAAGGCCATGGAGCCGAAGGAGTTCTTCGTGCAGTTCAAGGCCGAGACCGAGAAATGCAAGGCGAAGCTCAAGGAATTCGAAGGCAGCAAAGACAAGGCCGATCCCAAGAAGGAGCCCATCTGCGACGGCTATGACACGGCCAAGGAATACAAGTGGAACATCGCCGAGAGCCAGGCCGCCAAGGACATGAAGAAGGCCGGCCTGAACCCGAAGGAAGCCGAGAAGCGCCTGGTCCTCTCCGGCTACGAGCGCATCCGCCTCGAGCTGCTCGAGAGCGCCTTCGACTATGCCAGCGTGGGCGACTTCGAGCGCCTGCTCGACATCAAGCCCGAGGACATCATGTCCGATCCGGGCGTCCATCCCCTGGAGAACATCAACAAGGACAAGGCCACCGCCCTCGAGAAGCAGAACCTTGAACTGACGGTCCAGCGTCCCTGGGACGACAAGATGGAGGCCGATCGCCGTGCCCGTGCCAAGGAGATCATCCAGGAGGAGCTGGACAGCCTCAAGAAGCCCATCCTCGAGCTGCGCAACTTCCTGTGCATCTACAAGGACAACGAACCCAAGAAGTACATCCCCGAGCTGACCAAGGAGTGCGAAGGCAAGGTCGACGACCTGCAGAACATCTCCAACCTGCGCACCATCGTCTCCCGCGTCGTGATCACCAAGGAGTGCCCGGAGACCATGGACGGCAAGGTCCCCTCCTGCGCGGTCTTCGAGGAAGTGTTCAACGAAAAGACCGGCAAGGTCGACCGCAACCGGCTGCCCTCCTCCCTCGAGGTCATCACCCCGTGGAAGGTCCGCCGCAAGGCCCTGTACCTGATCAACGCCTGGGACAAGGAAGTCAACCCGAGCGATCGCAAGCAGATGGTCCTGGACCTGGCCAAGGCCTACGAGAAGTCCGAACTGACCGTCCGCGAGACCATCCTGCTCACGCTGGACCGCTGGGGCCTCGCCGAGGACTACAAGGCGGTCTCCGAAACCATCCAGAAGGTCATCGACTCCGAGACCGCGAACATGAAGCGCGGCGGTTACTTCTGGATGAACCAGGATGCGCAATGCTTCCTGGGTCGTCTGCAGGGCAAGAAATAGTCCCGGAATCCGGGACGTTCCCCACCGCCCGGGGAGTGTGTTGGGGACCCGCCGACCACTCCCTGCCTTTCCCCCGGATCGTGGAGTCGTCATGATTGAGCTGGAGGTCCTGGAAGGAGAATCCAGAGGACAATCCTACAACATCGAGGATCCGATCATCACCATCGGACGGCACGCCGAAAATCGTATCGTCCTGCCCGACTACCACATCAGCGGCGAGCACGCGCAGATCTTCTGGGAGGACAACCAGTACATCCTCCGTGACCTGCGCTCCACCTCGGGCTCGATCCTGGTCCGCAACAAGCAGAGCCTCCCCCTCGACGGCTCCGAGCGCTGGGAGATCCCCCTCAAGGTCGGCGACCAGCTGCGCCTGGGCGCGCCCTTCTCACCGGTGGTCCTGCACGTGCGGGCCATCGACTCCGTGGAGGTGGATCTGCCCCGGGCCACGGTCATGGCCGCGCGCACCCTCGAGCAGATCGACACCCTGCGCTCCAACGCGGACTCGGATCGCGACCTGGCCGCCATCCTGTACCGGCTGGTCCAGACCATCGGTCGCGGCGGCCTCGAGCTCAACCAGGTGCTGGGGTCGGTCAGCGACGCGGTGTTCGACCTGCTGGAGCGCGCCTCCAACGTGAGCATCTACCTGCGTGATCCGGTCTCCCTGCGCTTCCGCATGGCGTACTCCCGCTCACGGGAGGGGTCGGTGGACACCACCGGCGGGTCCCGCTCGCTGATCGAGATGGTGCTCAAGAAGAAGGCCGCGATCCTGGTGGCCGACGCCCCCGAGGAGATGGCCCAGAGCGCCTCGATCCTGTCGGCGTCGATCCGCTCGATCATGGCCGTTCCCATGTGGAACGGGAACCAGATCGCCGGCGTGATCCAGTGTGACAACCGCACGCGGCGGGGCATGTTCCAGGAGCATGACCTCGAGCACCTGACGCTGCTCTCGTACCAGTCGATCCTGGCCATCGAGAACGCCCGGATGTACCAGCAGCTCGAGGAGAAGAAGGAGCGCGCGCAGTCGGAGAACAACTACTTCCGTCAACGCACCCCGGTGCGCTGCTTCTCCGACATCGTGGGATCGTCCCAGGCCATGAAGCGCATCTTCGACCAGCTCGAGAAGGTCATCGACACGCGCGTGGCCATCTCCGTGCGCGGCGAGACCGGCACGGGCAAGGAACTGATCGCGTCGGCGATCCACTACCAGAGCCGTCGCCGCGACAAGATGTTCGTCGCCCAGAACTGCGCCGCGCTGCCCGAGACGCTCCTCGAGAGCGAGTTGTTCGGGCACACCAAGGGCGCCTTCACCGGGGCCGAGCGCGACAAGAAGGGGCTCTTCGAGATCGCCGACGGCGGCACCCTGTTCCTCGACGAGATCGCCGACATGCCGCTGTCGCTGCAGGTCAAGTTGCTGCGGGTGCTCCAGGAGGGCGAGATCCGGCCCCTGGGCTCGACGGTGGTCAAGTTCGTCGACGTGCGCATCATCTCGGCCTCCCACAAGAACCTCGAGGACGAGGTCGCCGCGGGCCGGTTCCGCGAGGATCTCTTCTACCGCCTGCACGTGTTCCCGATCCAGCTGCCCCCCCTGCGCGAACGCAAGGAGGACATCCCCCTGCTCGTGGAGCACTTCGTGCAGAAATACGCCTGCGGCATGCTCAAGAACGTGACCATGGATCCCCAGACCCTGCGCGAGATGCAGGAGGTGCCCTGGAAGGGCAACGTCCGCGAGCTCGAGAACGAGGTTCAGCGGCTGGTGATCCTGGCCGACGACAACGGCGTGATCATGCCCGCCGACCTGCGCCCGCAGCTGCGGCAGGAGTCCTCGGTGGTGGCCGAGAAGGCCGTGCTCGCCCAGGGCTCCCTCAAGGAGATGATGGAGGAGGTCGAACGGCAGATCCTCCAACGCGTGCTCGCCGAATGCGACCAGAACAAGACCCGCGCCGCGGCGCGCCTCGGGATCACCCGTGAAGGGCTTCACAAGAAACTCGCCAAGTACGGGATGTAATCCGTCCCGCACCCTGAAAAGTCCTTCACAAACCTATAAGGATGTGGCAAAGTAACGCCCATGAATCAGGGACATTTCGGAAAACGCATCTTCATCGCCGATCCCCGTGACCCCGAAAGAATGGTCCTCTCGTCCATCCTCGGGCGGCTGGGATATGAAATCTCATCCTTCTCCAACATGGATGACTTCCTCGAGGCGCTGACCGAGCAGCCCAGGCTGGTCGTCATGCATGCCCAGCTCGAAGGAGCCGCCGACCGCGCCCTCTCCCTGGGATCAGCCGAGTGCCGGGTGATCTTGGTGGACCTCCCCCCGGAGTCCAGCCACGCGTTCTCGGGCTTCGTCGACGCCACCGAACACGTCCTGCGCGGCATCAATGTGCGCGTCCCCGAGATCGTCATGGTCATCAACGACTTCATCTCGCCCCCGGAGGGCATGATCCGTCGTCCCCCGCGCGTGGCCGGCGGCTACGCCACGGAGATCCACCTGCGCGATCAGGTGATGATGGGGCACATCTACAACATCTCCGTCACGGGGGCGTTCCTGGAGATCGCCAACCCGCCCGAGCGCGACGAGACCATGCTGCTGAAGTTCCAACTGCCGCACACCGGCGAGATGTTCCAGTGCGAGGGCCTCTCCACCTGGCGGGTCCTCCCCAGCGAGAGCGCGGCGATGCGGTCCCCGCCGGGCTGCGGCGTGCGCTTTTTGAACCTGACCGCGGACCAGTCCAGCCTGCTCGACGACTTCGTCGAGCGCAAGGGCCGCCTCGAGCCGTAACCCTTCCGATTCCCCCCTCATGCACGGATCCAGGACATGTCAGAAGAAAAGTTGATCTCCATCGAAGAATTGTCCGCCCTCGTCCCGGCCATCGCGCCGGAGCAGTGGGTGGCCCACGAGACCGGCCTCCCCCTGCGCCAGGTGGCCGCCACCATGCAGTTGCTCGACGAGGGCGCCACGGTGCCGTTCATCTCCCGCTACCGCAAGGAGGCCACCGGCGGCCTCGACGAGGTGGCCGTCACCAGCATCCGCGACCAGGCCCAGGAGGTCCGCGAGTTCGCCGACCGGCGCCGCTCCATCCTGGAGTCGGTGGCCGAGCAGGGCAAGCTCACGCCCGTGCTGCTGGGCCTGTTCCTGGACGCGACCCGCCGCACCGAGCTCGAGGATCTCTACCTGCCGTACAAGCGCAAGCGCCTGACCCGCGCCGACAAGGCCCGCGGCCGCGGACTGGAGCCCCTGGCCCTGGTCCTGCTCGGCCAGGCGCCGCTTCCGGCCTCCGGGCTGGAGGCCGAGGCCGCCCGGCACGTGAACCCCGATCAGGACGTCCCCGACGTCGAGGCCGCCCTGGCCGGCGCCCGCGACATCTGCGCGGAGGTCGTGTCCGAGCACGTCGCCCTGCGCGAGGCCCTGCGCGACTGGATGCGCGCCTCCGGGCGGCTGGCCTCCACGGTCATCCGCGGCAAGGAGACCGAGGCCGCCCAGTTCCGCGACTACCACGACTACGCCGAGCCCCTGGCCCGCGTGCCCTCCCACCGGGTGCTGGCCGTGGCCCGCGGCGAGAACGAGCAGCTGCTGCGCGTGCACGTCGAGGTCGAGAAGGCCGAGGCGCCCGCGCGCATCCAGCGCTTCTTCCCCACCCCCGAGCCCCGCCTGGCCCGGCAGTGGGAGCTCATCCGCGAGGACGCCTGGGAGCGGCTGCTGCACCCCGGGCTCGAGTCCGAGCTGCGCCGCGAGCTCAAGGACCGCGCCGACCGCGAGGCCATCGCGATCTTCGTCGGGAACCTGCGCGAGCTCTTGATGTCCCCGCCGCTGGGCGCCAAGCGCGTGATGGCGCTGGATCCGGGCTTCCGCACCGGCTGCAAGGTCGCCGTCCTCAACGCCCAGGGCACCTTCCTGGCGCACAAGACGATCTACCCGCACCCGCCCCGCGAGGAGGTCGAGTTCGCGCAGAAGATCGTGGCGCGCATGATCGACGAGTACCAGGTCGAGTCCATCGCCGTGGGCAGCGGCACCGCCGGACGCGAGACCGAGT
>PHBF01000397.1 GCA_002841905.1 Deltaproteobacteria bacterium HGW-Deltaproteobacteria-17 | reverse complement strand
GCGTCAGAAGGCTGTCCATCGTGGTGACCCTGCGTTTCTCCTGCAGTCCACGGTCATCGGGGTTGCGCAGCGACAGGCTCAACTCGCCGGTCACCTGCGCGAGGTGCAGCAGTTCGACCTCCTCGGGGAGGAGCAGCAAGGTGACCGAAGTGAACGGGCGCACGGGCTTGTCGGATGAATCCCGTTCGACGAGATTCTCGCTCACCTTGAGGACCGGGACGTTCTCGATGAGCGTCATGGCCATCTTCTCCTTTGCGGCGTCGCCCGCCTTCAGGACCGTGGCGATGACGTCGACATGATCGTTCTTTTTCAGCCATGATCCGACGCCCAGGCCGGGGTTCAACATGATTGAATAACCACGGGCGCCTGGACGCAATATCTGCCCAAGACTTTTATCATTGTCCTCGAGGTTGTGAAAATAAATTGGCTGCCCCTTGTCGATTCGGTGGAGGAACTTTCGGCCGACGTTGATCTCCAGATCGCCCTGCGTCAGCATGGAATCCGTATAGAGACGTTCGGGGATTTCGCCGACCTCCACATGATCCTTGGTCAGGGGCGTGCCTGGCTTGATGTCCCGGGCGGCAACCAGGACTTTTACCTCGGCGGATGATTTCTTTTTGAAGTGATTACAGCCGTAAGAAAAAAACATTGCACTTGCAATGGAGAGGGCCGTTAATAAATTTTGAGCAAAAATGCGCATTCGATTCTCCTTAAAAAAATTACTTGACAAACATGTATGAAATCGTGCGTTCAAAGTCAACAATTTTATTTTTTTTATTTTAAGGATAGACCATGCGGCCCGTCAAGGTACTTCCATGTCCACGCGGATCAGGCGGCCGGCCAGGAGGGTGATGGCCTTCTCCCGGTGGGAGAGGGAGTTGCCAGCGGCGATGACCTTGGCCTGCAGGCTCGAGCTGTCCCAGACCTCCGGGAACGGGATCTCCAGCGTGGTGCCGGGGAGTCCCGGGAGGGTGCGGGGCTCGCCCTCGAGGATGTGCACGGCGATCGCGGTGCCGGGGGGCGCGTGGACGATCACCCGCGCCGGACGCCAGTTCAGGCGCACGTGCAGGCGGGAGGAAGACATCCCGGCCGGAATCGTGATGGATTTGGCGTAGCACAATGGGTGGGTGAACATCAGTGTATGAGTGCCGGCGCCTACCCGGACACGGGAGATCGCCGGCGGCTGCGGGCCCCACTGGCCGAGCTCCTTCTCGTTCAGGAAAACCTTGACGTTCCCCTGGGGAAACGGGACCAGATCGAACGAGCGCATCTCCTCCACGGCCATGTCCGGGTGCATGACCAGGATCGGCGGCGGGCGGATCCCCATGGGCTCGATCATGGGTGGGGGCTGGTTCATCCCGGGCTCCACCGGTGGGACGGAGGGGTCGTCGACGCTGATGTCGGCGTCGGGGTTGTCGTCGGTGTCCGGGGGGAGGATGGAGAGGACCGTCTCCGGGTTGACGGCCACGGTCGCGAAGGCCGCGAAGGGATCCTGTGTGGCGTGAAGAAACCAGAGGAAACCGGCCGCGGTGAGCATGCCCAGCAGCACCAGGGCGCTGCCGGCCAGGGCCCATTTCTTCCAGTTGGTCTTGGTCTGGTGCAGCGTGAGCCAGATCGACTGGACGCGCTCCTCGGCGGGCGCCAGGTGCAAAAGCCGGGCGATGATCTGATGGGCGAGAGCCTTGTGCGAATTGGACTGCACCCAGCCCAGGAGGTTCTCGACGATCTCGGGCCTGGAGTCGCGCTCGAAGGCCTCGGGATTCACGAGCAGCTCACGGCAGCGCGCAGGGATTTCGGTCTCCGAGATCCCCGAGAGCAGCAGGGTCTCCTCGGTCATGCCCAGCAGGATCTCGGTGGACTCGGGGCGGTCGTCGGGCATCTTCTCCAGGCACTTGCGGATGATCCGCGCCACGGGCGCCCCGATGTCGGGCTTGCGGACCTCGGGATCGGGGTAGTCCGTCTCGGCGATCTTCACCAGCACCGCGTGGGGGTTGTTGCCGGAGAAGGGCAGCTCCCCGACCGTGAGCTGGTACAGCAGGATGCCCAGCGCGAAGATGTCGGCGGGCTTGCCGGCCTCCTCGCCACGCACCAGCTCGGGGGCCATGAAGGCCGGCGACCCGAGGATCTGTCCGGTGGAGGTCATCTTCGGGTTCTCGATGATCCGGGCGATGCCGAAGTCCATCAGTTTCAGTTCACCCGTGGGGGTGATCATGATGTTTT
>PHBF01000396.1 GCA_002841905.1 Deltaproteobacteria bacterium HGW-Deltaproteobacteria-17 | reverse complement strand
GCATGGCGTCACTCCCTCTCCAGCTTCACCGCCGTGCCGTACGCGAACAGTTCGGCCGCGCCCTGCATGACCGAGCTCGTGGCGAACCGGATGTTCACGACCGCGTCCGCGCCCAGCTCCCGGGCCTGCCGGGACATGCGCTCGGTGGCCTCCTTGCGCGCCTCCGTCAGGAGCTCGGTGTAGCCCTTGAGCTCACCGCCGACGATGTTCTTCAGGCCGGCCATGATGTCGCGGCCGATGTGCTTGGCGCGGATGGTGTTGCCCTGGACGAGCCCGAGATGCCCGACGATGCGGTGACCCGGGATGCTCTCCATGTTGGTCAGAATCAGTTCTTTTTCCATCTCAGTTCATTCCTTTCACGTTCTGGGCGCCGGCTTACTGGGCCAGGTAGGCGCACTTGCCGGGGTTGATGTAGACGTTGAAGGTGGACTCGGTCGGGAACAGGTTCTCGAGGGCGATCCACATGTCATGCGTGCCGGCGAAGAAGTCGAAGTGGTTGCCGTTGATCCAGCCGCCCACGTCGTCGGCCCGGAAGCAGCCGTCGTGCACGAAGCCGCCCAGGCCGTCGACGGCCGGGATCGTGACGCCGTCGAACTCCTCGGCATAGAGCAGGGTGCCCCGGGCGATGAAGCTGCTGTCCACGGCCCAGGAGCGCAGCGGCTCCAGGGGGTTCGAGGCGCTGCCCATGCCCCAGGGGAACTCGACGGCGTCGAGCACGGCGTAGCAGATGATGCCGCCGGTCGGGCAGGTCCTGCCGCAGTTGCAGGAGCGCGCGTAGTTGATGACGCGGCCGTCGTCGAGGCGGCCCGATCCCTCGATGCACACGTCGTCGGAGAAGTCCGCCGGGACCTGGGCGATGGGCGCGCAGTTGGCATCGTACAGCGTGGTGTCGTCGGCGCCCGAATAGTCGCTCTCCATCGCCAGGTAGTAGTACGTGTTCCACATGTCGCTCAGGAACGTGCCGACGTCGGTCTCCCGCGGCGTGATCACGAGGCTGTCCGTGGCCACCTCGACGGTCGCTGCGGTGTCGGCGTAGCCACGGAGCACGATGTTCCGCTCGTAGCCGGTGCCGCTGAAGTCGTAGGTGTGGGTGGTGCGCCCGGCGGGGTCCCAGGCGTCACCCAGGGGCCAGTCGTCGGCGAAGAGCCTGACCATGGCCACCCGGCCCGCGGCGATGGTGAAGGTCACGGGGTTGTCGACGACGGCGCCGTCGGCGGGGCTCACGATCTGGACCCAGGGTTCGGTGGACGCGTCGACGTCGGCATCGGGCCCGGTGTCGGCCGCGCCGTCGGCGTCGGTTCCGCCGTCGGTGAGGTTGTTCGCGTTGTTCACGTTGCTGAGATTGTTCGTGTTGTTGACGTTATTGCCGTTGTTCGCGTTCCTCCCGGCCGGCTCGCAGGCCAGCAGGCAGGACATCGTGAACAGGAGACACACGGAAAGGTGGCTGGTCATGACGGCACCTCGGGGGATGGGAGCCGGGGGACCGACCCCGGCGCCTGATCATGCCATGGGCGCGGCGTTTGGGCAAACAGCTTTTCACGGTGACCCCCGGCGGGTTCGCTGCTACAATCCCACCGGCCCCAAGCCGGAGGTGAATTCGATGGAACATGGCATGGATCCCCGCTCCGAAGCCACCTTTCCTTCCTTGTCCGTGGAACGCCGCATCCTGTCGTTCCCGGAGTACCTGCAGACCGTCAGGAGCCATCCCGGCCAGCTGCGCAACGCCACCTCCTACCTGCGGGACTGCATGCTGCACTTCGGCACCTGCAAGGTCCAGCGCCACGGCCACCCCTGGACACGCTATCGTCTGTTCGACGCGCCGTTCGATCCGGGCCTGGTGAAACTGATCGGCCACGAACCGGCACAGAACGCGTTCTTCACGTTCCTGCAGGCCCAGGCCGAGCACGGGCGCGCCCCGCGGCTGTTCCTTTTCCACGGCCCCAACGGCAGCGCCAAGAGCACCTTCTTCCAGCTGCTGGCGGCCGCCCTCGAGGCGTACTCCGCCACCGAGCAGGGCGCGCTGTACCGCTTCAACTGGATCTTCCCGGCGGGACCCTCCCGCGGCCGTGGCATCGGCTTCACGGAGTCCGCCGCGCGCACCCGGCCCGAGACGGGCTCCTACGCCCACCTCGACGGGGAGGCCATCGACGCCCTGCTGCCCGACGAATTCCGCGACTCCCCGCTGCTGCTGATCCCGCGGGAGCACCGCCTGCGCTTTTTGGGGGA
>PHBF01000395.1 GCA_002841905.1 Deltaproteobacteria bacterium HGW-Deltaproteobacteria-17 | reverse complement strand
GACGCGTGCTCTTCGACCTGCCGGGAGAAGGCGGGGAGCTGGTCCGCCGGCAACGGGTCCTGCCGCGTCGTCGACAACGCATAGATCGACACCGGCTTGCCCGCCTGCGTGACCAGGACGCCGGCGCCGTTGCGGTCCGGCGTGGTCCCGGAGAACCCGGCCGAACCGATGATCTGCCTGCGGGTCACGGTGTCGCCGGCCTTCAGACCGGGGGCGATCGAACCCAACTGGTAGAACACCGAACGCACCTCGCCGTCGTGCATGATCTCCACGCGGCGACCGAGCTGGCCCGCCCAGCCCGCTTCGACGACCTTGCCTGGCGCCAGCGTCCACACCGGTGGATTGCGGTGGGCCGGAAACACCACACCGCCGGTCTGCGGATCCGGCTCCGGAGGCGCGTTGCCCGGGAGCGGGCGCGGCAGGAACCGACGGAAGAACGACAGTCCGTCGGCGGTGTAATAGCCTCCGTTGGGCCCACGATAGGCGGCGAAGGAGCCCTTTCGGCGCGACACCAGTTGCACGGCGAAGACGGGCCCGTACGCGAAGAACTTCTTGTGCAGGGTCCTCTTCTCCACCAGGATGCGCACGGTGTCGCCCTTTTCGAGCTCGCCGGGCTCGAGCTCGTCGCGGAACAGGGCCTCCACCAGCGCGGCCAGCTGGGCGTTCTCACCGACGGCCTCGAGGGCGGCCCTGAGGTTCGTCTGGATCCGGACGCCGACAGCCCAGGGAGCAGCCATCACGGGCGCGGTGACCTTCTGGACGGCGAAGCCCTTGGCCGTGCGCTGCGCCTGCAGCTTCATGCGCGAACTGAAGTGGTACTCGAAGGTGAAGATCCGGGTGCCGTCGTCGCTCATCTGGAGGGTGAACAACTGCCCCGGCTGGGCCCGGGCGAAGTTGAACACGTTCTTGCTCTCGAACGCCGAGATCAGCCTCCGGGCCTCGGCCATGTCGACCCCGTTGCGCACCAGGCTCTGGGTGAACTTCTCCTTCTTCTGGACGCGGCCCGACACCGAGCGCGCGGCCAGCTGGTCACGCACCAGCAGGTCCTCCTGGGTCTCACCGGTGATCTCGGCGGGCACCTGCAGGTTCAACGAGGCCTTCCCGGGCGTCCTCTCCTCGTCGGAGGCCGCCCCAGGTCCACCTGCCTCGGCGCGGGAGTTCTGCTCCACGGTCTGGTCGATCTTCTTCTGCACGCTGGAACAGGAGGCCGGCGACAGCACGAACACGTAGAGATACAGCATGGCCAGAAGACCCGAGCCGATGAGGAACCGGCGGGCGGTCTTCTTCCACGGGGGTTCGGTCGGGGGCAGGAGGGTTCGATGTCGGTGTCGCATCCTGTGCGCATGGTAGTGGATTCCTTCGATTTCGCAAGTTTTCCCTGCACCGGTGCACCCACGGACCCGGTCGTGGAACTTGACATTCGTCCAACTTCAAGTACACCAATATGAGCCCGCCGCCAGGCGGAGAGAGAGCGTATGAACCCACATCTACTGACGATCCGACTGGTGCTTTGCGGGGTACTCCTGGGCTCCCTTTTCTCGTGCAATTCGCTGCTGGACTGGGAGGACACGCGATCCTGCGGAAACGGCGTCATCTCGTCGGACGAGGAATGCGACGACGGCAACACCACCGACGGCGACGGGTGTTCGGCGACCTGCCTGGTCGAATACACGCCGTCCAAGAAGGTCGATCTCCTGTTCGTCGTGGACTTCTCCCTGTCCATGGACAGCTTCCGCGGCGATTTCTACAGCCGCTTCCCTGAGCTGCTCTCCTGGCTGAGCATCGTCAAGGGCGGCCTGCCCGACCTTCACATCGGGGTCACTTCCATGGACGTCGGGGCGTCGGGAAACAATCTGGTGGGGTGCATCGGGGATGGCGACGACGGCAGGCTCCTGAAGGTCAACACCCCGAACCTGCTCAACCAGAACTACATCGTCGACCTGGCCCCCGTGGGCTGCCAGATCGCCCAGGCCCAGCGCCCCGGCGAGGAGTTGAAGTGCACCGGACACAGTTGCACCGAGGCCAACTGCCGCGCCCCGATCATGACCGGGCTGGAGCCGGGGGAACTGTCCCTGGTTTTGAATGATCAGGGTTGCCCCCGCTGCCGCAACTATGTCAACGACTCCATGACCGAGATCTTCGGCAGTCTGCTGATGGGTCCCGACACCGCCTGCGGCTGGGAGCAGCCCTTGGAGGCGATGATGCGGGCGCTCACCATGGCCCACCCGG
>PHBF01000394.1 GCA_002841905.1 Deltaproteobacteria bacterium HGW-Deltaproteobacteria-17 | reverse complement strand
CGCGCCCCCACCGGCCTCGAAATAATGCTTTCTCCCGTTGACAAAATCAAAGGGTAAGTGTATCTACCTTCCACTCTTTCCACCCGAGGGAAAGAGAATTCTCGAAAGGATTCAATCGAAACAACAATGAGCAAAAGTCAACATTTCTCCAACCCCAACGCGTCCGCCTCCTTCGCAGCCATGCTGGATCAGGCCGAACGCACCCTGTCAGAAGGCCAGATCGTCGACGGTCGCATCATCGAGGTGCGCTCCGACAAGATCATCGTGGACATCGGTTTCAAGTCCGAAGGTGAGATCCCCGCCGGTGAATTCATCGACGCCCTGGGCAAGAACACGGCCAAGGTCGGCGATGTGGTGGAAGTGTACATCGAGGAACTGGAGAACAAGGACGACGTGGTCATCCTCTCCAAGGAAAAGGCCGACAAACTGAAGGTTTGGGACGAGATCTCCGACGCCCTGGAGCAGGAGAGCGTCATCGAGGGCACCGTTCGCGCCAAGGTCAAGGGCGGACTCTCCGTCGTGATCCGCGGCGGCGTGCGGGCCTTCCTGCCCGGCTCCCAGGTCGATCTGCGCCCGGTGCAGAACCTCGATCAGTTCGTGGGTCAGACCTACCGCTTCAAGATCATCAAGTTCAACAAGAAGCGCGGAAACATCGTGCTCTCCCGCCGCGCCCTGCTCGAGCGCGAGCGTGACGAACAGAAGGCCGAGACCCTGGCCCGCCTGAAGGAAGGCGAGCTGGTCGAAGGCGTGGTGAAGAACGTGACCGAATACGGCGCCTTCATCGATCTGGGCGGCGTCGACGGCCTGCTGCACATCACCGACATGTCCTGGGGCCGCATCACCAACCCGAAGGAAGTCCTGAAGGTCAACCAGTCGATCCAGGTGAAGGTCCTCAAGTACGACGCCGACACCGAGAAGGTCTCCCTGGGCCTGAAGCAGATCACCGACGACCCGTGGGAAACCGCGCACCAGCGCTACAAGCCCGGCACCGTCGTCAACGGCAAGGTCGTGTCCCTGAAGGACTACGGCGCCTTCGTCGAGCTCGAGGAGGGCATCGAGGGCCTGATCCACGTCTCCGAGATGAGCTGGACCAAGCACGTGAAGCATCCCAGCCAGATCCTCAAGATGGGCGACGTCATCGAAGCCGTCGTGCTCGACATCGACAAGGAGAGCAACCGCATCAGCCTCGGCATGAAGCAGCTCGAGCCCAACCCGTACGACGTGCTCCGCGAGAAGTATCCCGTGGGCTCCCGCGTCAAGGGCAAGGTCCGCAACATCGCCGACTTCGGCATCTTCATCGAGATCGAGGAAGGCATCGACGGCCTCGTGCACATCTCCGACCTTTCCTGGACGCAGCGCGTCCGTCATCCCTCGGAACTGTACAACAAGGGTGACGAGGTCGAGGTGGTGGTGCTCAACATCGACATCGAGGCCGAGAAGCCCAAAATCAGCCTCGGCATCAAGCAGCTGGTTCCGGATCCCTGGAGCCGCATCCCGCGTGAGTACACCTCCGGCGCCATCCGCGAGGGCAAGGTCCTGAAGGTCCTGGACTTCGGCGCGTTCGTCGAGCTCGAAGAGGGCATCGACGGCCTCGTGCACATCTCCGAGCTCTCCGAGGATCACGTCGAGGACCCGCGCGAAGTCATCAAGCCCGGTGACGTGGTCAAGGTCGTCATCATCGGCATCGACGCCGACGAGCGCCGCATCTCCCTGTCGATCAAGCACGCCAAGCGGGCCGAGAACAACGCCGCCGGCGGCGGAAGCTACGCTGGCAGCGCCGGCGCCACGCTGGGCGACGTCTTCGGTTCCAAGCTGCAGGACGCCCTGAAAAAATCCGACGAAGAATAAGTCTTCGTGCCGATCCTCCCCACTGAACTGGCCAACGTCTTTCCCGATCCGGAGCTCGAGCCCCGGCTGCAGGCCTATCTCGACCTGCTGCTGGACTGGAACACGCGCATCAACCTGATCTCCCGCAAGGAGACGGCGCCGTGGATACACCTCCAGGACAGCCTGTACTTCGCCGCCGTCCTGCCCCCTGGCGGGACGCTGGTCGACATCGGCACGGGCGCCGGTTTTCCGGGGTTGATCACCGCCCTGGCCCGCCCGGACCTGAAGGTGACGCTCGTCGAACCGCAGCACAAGAAGCAGCTCTTCCTGGAGGCCGCCGCCTCGCGTCTAGGCCTGCCCGTGACGCGGCTCGAGGCGCGCGTGGAGCAGGGGAAGATCCGCGCCACCCAGAGCGCCAGGGTGTATGGCGGCCGC
>PHBF01000023.1 GCA_002841905.1 Deltaproteobacteria bacterium HGW-Deltaproteobacteria-17 | reverse complement strand
CCCCGAAGGCTTCGAGGTCCGGGATCGCTACAACGACTCCGGGGCCGACCTGAACCGAGACTACGGCCTGTACTGGTCAGACGACAGCGCGCCCTTCTCCCAGCCCGAGACGCGCGCCCAGTTGTCGTTCAGTTTCCACCATCCGCCCGTGCTCAGCCTCGACTACCACAGCGAGGCCGAATACGTGAACACGGTGTATGACGGCTCCTCCGTCACGCCGCCTGAAATCGGGACGGTCCTGGAGTTCGGAGAGGTGTACGCCCAGCCTGCCAGCCTCGAGGTCATCGTAGGCTACGAGTGGTACGCCGCCTATGGCTCCTGCCAGGACTTCCTCCACGGCACGCTGGGCACGCTGGCCTACACCATCGAGACGCTGGCACCGACCAACACCACTTCGGTCGTGTCCGCGAACGTGTCGGCCCTGCAGGATCTCCTGGCCCATCTGCAGGATCGGATGGTCTGCGGGCGCGTGACCGACACCTCCGGCCGCCCTCTCCGTGCGCGCCTCCGGGTGGCGGCCCAGCCCCAGCCGTTCCTGACCACGCCAGGCGGGACCTTCTGTCACGTCATCGACGCCGATCCCATCCAGTGGATCATCGACGCCCCGCTGCACTCCACAGGCACGTTCTCCATGGCGGCGGCGTCCATTCCTGACCCGCTGGTGTTCCAACTGGCCTCGTCCACCGCGTCCTTCGGAGCCTTCCGCGTCGTCTCCGCCGGCGACCTGGGGGCCGCAGCCAATACCGTCAATCCGGCGTACCAGGCCCTGGGCACACCTGACGGCCGCATGTTCCTGCTGGGCCGCGACGGCTTCGTCGTGCTCGATGCGGGGCTGCCGCTCCGTGACGTGCCGGGCGCGGAACTGACGGCCGTGTTCGACCCGGCCCGCCAGGGCGCCCGGGTGAGCGTCTCGGTTTCCAGCGAACCGGTCGGCCCGTTCTCGTCCTGCGGCGAATACGCGGGGGACTTCGATCTCGACCTGTCGACCTGCGGCGTGACCGGCGCCCGCTACCTCCGCCTGGCCAACCTCCTTCAGACCCCGCAGGCGGCCCTCGACGGACTTCTGATCGCCCCGACCGCGGTCCCGGCGGCGGTGGATGACGACATCGACGGGGTGACCGCCGACCTCGACTGCGACGACACCCGTCCCGAGGTGGGACCGGGTTTCGAGGAGCTCTGCGACGGCCTCGACAACGACTGCAACGGGCTCATTGACGAAGGGTTCCCTGTCTCCTCCGACGGGCTGATCGACTGCACCGCGCCGGACGCCGGTCCCGACGCCGACGCCGACGCCGATCAGCCAGACGCGGATGCTTCGCCCTCCGATGCGGATGCCGATGCAGGCACCGACGCCGACGCCGATCACCCCAGGGTCCAGGATGGTGTCTCCTGTGCATGCCGCCACACCAGCTCCGGGACAACACCGGTTCCGTTTCTTGTCCTCCTCATGATCGGCGCACTGCTGCTTCGTCGAAAAATCCTTTGATTGACGGTCACTTTTTCGTTTTCCATTGCCCAAAAACAAGGAATTCGTATAATAGCGCGCTGTCTTATTCCATTGACGAACAGGTGAGTGATGCCCAGACAGACTTTTTCGACGAACGCTGAGCCCATGGAAACCCAGAAACTGGACGAGGATGTCCAGAACTTCAACAAGGTCCTCGCAGGCTGGGACGAGCACAGGCGGAACCAGTTCGCCCATGAGGTCAACATCACCTGGTGCTTCCATGAGTTTGCCCTCGAGGGCGTCGTCCTCGGCGAGCTCGAGATCCGCTCCGCGCTGGATGACCGGGTCATCTCCGACAGTTCGCTGATCCCCCATTACGACGACGTGGTGGCCTTCTACAAGGGAATGCAGCAGGCGCGGCAGGATGCCCAGAAGAAACGCATCACCGTCAACATGACCTACATCAAGGAACTGCACGAACTGATCACGCCGCCGGAGGACTCCAAGTTGCTGGCCTACCGCAAGGAGATGCCCCTGCACCGTCAGTACGCCCATGACTTCGCGCCGCCCGAGAAGATACCCTACCGCATGCGCAAGCTCGGGGAGTGGATGCAGAGCCCCGGCTACCGGAAGCTCACCCCCATCGCGCGCGCCGCGGCCCTCCACAACCGGATCATGGCCGTGTTTCCGTGGCCCAAAAACAGCGGAAGCCTGGCCCGGTTGGTCATGAACATCGTCCTGATGCACGCGGGCTATCCGCCGGCGATCATCCCCCACCAGGAGCGGCAGATTTACTACGATCACATCCTGGCGGACATCAACCAGGACAACGAAGTCCACATGGTCACCATGATCAACGACACGATCTCCCTGTTCATGAACAGCGCGGTCAAACGCTATTCCCGTTGATCCCGACGCCTCGCTTTCCCCGGGAACCACAGGTGGAATCATGAGAATCACCCTCCTCAGTCTGCTGCTGCTCGCCTCGACGGCCTGCACCTCCTACAGCCGGCCCTACACCACGCCCACGGCCCCCGAGGTGCTGAAGGCCGTGTCCTCGCGCCCCATCGAAGGGCTGCGCGCCAAGGGGAAGGTCGACACGCTCACCTCCCGCGGCCGCCTGAAGGTCAATGTGTTCATGCTCGCGGACCGGCTCGGACGGCTGCGCTTCGACGCGGTCACGCCTCCGCCCATGAACGCCACCGTACTGCTGGTGACATCCAACGGCACACAGTTCATCGCCAACGACCGCGATCAGAACCTCTACTTCGTGGGCCCCACACAGGCCTGCGCCGTCGCCCAGGTCCTCGGCATCCGTCTGTCCCCGGCCGAACTGTTCTCCCTGCTGATCGGGGAGAACCCCTGGCCCGTCGCCGGCGGGACCCTCACCTGGGACTCCGACTGCGGCTGTGAGGTCGTCACGACCACCGACGGGATGCGCACCGTCAAGCTCTGGGTGCTCGGCCATCGTGGGCGCGCCAACTGGCGGCTGGAGAAGGCCGAGGTCACCACGGCGAACTCCCGAATCCATGTGGAATATCGTGGATGGAAGAAAATCGACGGCCGCCTCGTGCCGATGCGGATGCGCATCACGCAGAAGGGCGTCAAGGGCGACGCCGTGTTCTCATGGTCCCGCCTCGAGCTCGATCCCGAGATGGAGCCCGATGCCTTCCAGCAGGTGCCGCCGGTCGACGCCGAGATCCGGCGCGTCGGCAACTGTGACGTGCCCCCCGTCCAACTGAAACAGCCGGTACCCCATGTCCCGCAAGAAGACGACGGAAAATAGCCCCTCTGCCAAGGGACTTCAACTCGAGCTGGTCGTCCCCGGCTGGAGCGAATCGGAAGGCGCCTCGAGCCAGGCCGCCCCGCCCGTACGGGACGAGGCCCGAGAGCCGGCCACGCCTGGCCGGGTTCCCATGGCCCCGACCCCGGAAGAAACCCGGGATCAGGCCCCGCAGCCGCGTGATCAGGTCCCGCCGGTCTTCACCGTCACCGACCTGATCGCGGACGTCAACGTCCGCCTGAGGAACCGCTATGGCAGCGTCTGGGTGGAGGGTGAGCTGGGCAGGATCAACGAGAAGAACGGCATCTACTACTTCGTGCTCAAGGACGCCCGCTCCAACATCGACTGCGTGCTGTTCGCGCGGGCCGCGCCCCCGCCCTTCGAGCTCAAGGAGGGCACGCAGGTGCTGGTCCGCGGCTACCTCGAGATCTTCGCCGCCCGTGGCAAGTTCACGCTCTACGTCGAGATGATCGAGCCCCGCGGCGAAGGCGCGTTGCTGCTGGCGTTTTTGCAACTCAAGAAGAAGCTCGAGGCCGAGAAGCTCTTCGAGAAGCCCAGGCGAAGGCTCCCGGCGGTGCCTCGGACGGTGGGCATCGTGACCTCGGAGTCCGGCGCCGCCCTGCAGGACATGATCAAGATCGCCAGGCGCAGGGTCGGCTGCCGCATCCTGATCTCCAATGCCCTGGTGCAGGGCACCGCCGCGCCGGCCTCCATCGTGACCGCGCTGCACCTGCTGGAGCGGCGCCATGACGTTGACGTGATCATCCTCGCCCGGGGTGGAGGGTCCCTCGAGGACCTGGCCTGCTTCAACGACGAGGATGTCGTGCGGGCCGTCCATGCCTGCTCCGTGCCGATCGTGACCGCGATCGGGCACCAGACCGACACCACCCTGGTGGACTTCGTGTCCGATCTGCGCGCGGCCACCCCCACCGAGGCCGCCGAGCAGGTCTTCGCGGATCCCTCCCTGCTGGGCAAACGCCTCGAGACGTTGCTCTCGCGCTGCCAGCGGGCGGTGTCATCCCGCGTCGACCGCTCCTTCAGACGCCTGGCGGACCTTCACCTGCCGGAGCCGCGCATGCTGATCAACCGCAGATCCATGGAGCTGGCCGACGTCCAGCTGCGCATCGAGCGCGCGGTGACCGGCCGTCAGGACCGTGCCCGGGTGCGCCTCGAGGCCGCCTCCCGCAGGCTCTCGACGTTCCTTCCGCAGCGCCGGCTGTCCGATCGGCTGAACCAACTGCAGAAGCTCGCCGCGCGGCTCGATGCTGCGGTCTTGTCGCGCCAGCGGGAGCGCTACGACGCCTTGAACCTCAGGCGGGCACGCCTGGGCGCACTCTCCCCTCTGGCCGTGCTGGAGCGCGGCTATGCGGTCGTCTCCGATGCCGGTGGCGGCATCGTCCATGACGTGAACCAGGTGCAGCCCGGCGACGGGATCCGGGTCCGCCTCGGACGCGGCCGCATCGACGCCACGGTGGACACGGTGAGTCCGCCCGAAGGAGCCCCCGGATGACCCCCGGAAGATTCATCTCCCTCATCGTGCAATGTTGCGTGGCGTTCTTGTCGCTCACGGTTTCAGGCTGCCTGCCGGCGCCGGCGGACGACGGACAGGGTACGGGCCTGATCGGACAGACGCCGGACCAGCTCCGCCGCGCCACCGACACGCCGGACCCCGACACCAAGGTGGCCCAGGCCGCCGGTGCCGGCAAGAACCCGATTCCCTGGGAGAACCGCAAGGAGACCTCGGAGCCCCCCCTGCCCGACGAGGACACCGAGGATCGCGTGCGCGAGGTGTTCAAGGGGCTTGCCAGGAGCCGCCCCGATGCCATCGAGCGCTGGTTCGTGCCGTTGCCGGTGTTGACGAAGATCAAGGACATGCACATGGCCTCTCCCGACGAGCAGGATCGGGCCGTCCGTTCCCTGCACGCGGACCTCCTCGCACGCAGCCGGGATCGTCTGGCCCGTATGCTGGGACGGCGCGCCTTCGGCACGGCCACCTTCGAATCCCTCGAGCTGGGCGCCTGCCGTTTCGTGGGGCCCGGCACCGACTTCAACCGCCTGGCCTACTGGACCTGCGAGAAGAACACCGTGTATTACCATGTGGACGGCGAACGGAAGACGCTGACCGTGCGGCGCCTGATCAACTGGGGCCGCTCCTGGTATGTCCTCGAGTGGTGATCATTGGGGCGGAAGGACATCCACCGGGGCGAAGCGGTCGGTCTTGGTGCCGTCGCCAAGCTGGCCGTGGAAATTGCTGCCCCAACACTGGATGCGGCCGCCGGCAAGCAACGCACAGGTGTGCCTGTACAAGCCGCGGCCGGCACAACTAACCTGCTCGGCGTTCGTGATTCCGGTGACCACCACCGGCGTCGACTGGTTGGCCATCGTCCCGTCCCCAAGATTGCCGAAGGCGTTGTAGCCCCAGCAACGGATGGTTCCATCAGCCAGCACCACACAATTGTGCCCGGCGCCAGACGAAAGGTACACGGCGTCTGCGATTCCCGCGACGGCGACCGGCATCAGCCGCTGCTCGAAGGTGCCGTCGCCCACCTGACCGAACTGGTTTCCGCCCCAGCACGAGACGGTCCGGTCGGACAGCAGCGCGCAACTGTGGGTGGATCCCCCGCCGACCTGGCTGGCCGAGGCGACCATGGCCTGCTGCGGGACCAAGGCGCTCCCGGTGTTTCCGACGCCGAACTGACCGGCACTGTTGTCACCCCAGACCATGACGTAGCCTCCGGAGAGCAGGCCGATGGAGGTGTCCAGGTTCGCCGCAAAGATCTGGACCGTCGGATTCATGGAGGACACGGTCACAGGCACCGAGGATGCAGTGGTGAGCCCGTTGCCGAGCTTTCCGTAGGTGTTGCTGCCCCAGCAGGCGGCCGACCGGTCGGCCAGGACCGCGCAGGTGGACTCGCCGGCAGCCGAAACCGCGATGGCGGTGGTGATGCCAAAGACCTGCACGGGAACCAGGCTGAGGTCGGTGGTGCCGTTGCCGTGCTGGCCCGCCGAATTGGCGCCCCAGCAACGGATCGTGCCATCGGCGAGCACAGCGCAGGTATAGTTGTTGCCGGAGCTCACGTGCACGGCCGTGGTGATGCCGGGGACGGAGGCCGCCCGTGGGCGCGAGACGAGCGTTCCGTCACCGAGCTGCCCCGAGGTGTTGTCACCCCAGCACCAGATTGTCTGATCGGACATCAGGGAACAGGTGTGCGAAAAGCCGGCAGACACGGCCACCGCCACGACGCATCCGGAGAAATCGAAGGTGCAGCCGTCTTCGCACGCGAGCGTGCCGCCGTAGTAGCCCAGGCTGAGACAGGTCTCTGCGCGGAGCTCCTCCCCGTCGCAGGCCTCTTCGCCGAGTACGACCCCGTCGCCGCAGGTCGTGGTGCAGATGCTCGGCGCGCCGGCACAGGTCCAGCCGGTTTCGGTCTGGCACAGCGCGCTGCAACCGTCGCCGTCACCGCGGCCACCGTCGTCGCACGTCTCACCAGCCTTCACGAAGCCGTCGCCGCAGGTCGACTGGCACTGGCTCCGGTCGAAGGCGCAGGTCTGGTCGCAAGTGAGGATCCCGTTGTCATAGCCCAGACTCGCGCAGGTCGCGTCGTTCAACTGCTCGGAGTCGCAGACCTCTCCGTCGTCGAGATCCACCACATGGTCACCGCAGCGCGTCCCGCACCCGGTCGTGTCGAAGGTGCAGTCGGCGGTGCACGCCAGCGGCGCGGCTTCATCGTGAAACCCCAGCGTGGCGCAGGTGGCGCCGGCCAGTTCGGCGCTGTCGCATGGTTCTCCGGGATCCAGGACACCGTCACCGCAGGCATCCACGATCTTCACCGAACCATTGCAGGAGCCGAGCAGGAAAAGCACGGTAACCACTTGAACAAACCCGAGTAATTGCTTGTGCAGCATGGCATGACCTCAAGGCCGTCGAGGACGGCGCCCAATATTATATTGACTGCAGGGAAAAAAAAAGCCGGAAATTCGAGAGAATCTCCGGCTTGGGGTGGCGATGCAGGGACTTGAACCCCGGACACAGCGGATATGAGCCGCTTGCTCTGACCGGCTGAGCTACATCGCCGTCAGGAAACGCTTCTTAGAGTTTTCCACGGAAAAAGTCAAGCAAAAAACGAGGAACCCGGGTACGATCCGTTGAATGGTCGCCGGGCGCCTCCGGCCGGCCGGACGGGCACCTACAGCCCGGCGATGGCTTCGGGCGAGCCGCGCTGGATCCGGGCCAGCAGCGTGTTCAGGTGCCGGCTGCGGGTGAGAAAACGGATGCCGACGCCGACGGTCGGGATGCAATGCATCACCTCGCCGTCGAAGGTCACCCAGCGATCGTCGCCCGTGGGCAAGGTGATGGTCAGCACCATGGTCGCCGGCAGATCCCGGGTGTAGCGTGTGTATACGAAGATGCCTCCCAGGCTGATGTCCTTGGACACGACCTCGATCGGACTGACCCAGCGATGGTGGTTCAGCGTGACCTTGATCTCGGCGGTCAGCCTTGGGTGTTCGCGGAATTCCATGCCGTCAGTCTCGCTCATGAGGAGGCTCCCTAGGGCTGGATGAAGAAGCTGCCCGCGATCACGTTGTCGAAGCCGGCGACGGAGGTGACCTCGGGGTTGGAGGAGCCCGCGTCCACGACCTGCAGACCGCCCTCCTCGAGGGAGATGTAGAGCAGGCCGGAGGCATCATAGAAAAGGGCCAACGGCTTCTGGGTGTCCGAGCCGACGGGCAGCGAGCGGTAGGGAGTGGCGGTCGTGCCGGCGACGGAGAAGAGTTCGAGCGTCTTGGAGTTCACGCACAGGACGGCCAGCCGCTGGTCCCCGGCGACGAACTGCAGGCTGCGGGGGTTCTGGCAGCCGGTGATGTCGGTGGGCACCACGTTGCGCGAGTCGAACTCGACCAGGAACAGGCGGTTCAGGTCGGGATTGACGGCTGCGATATAGGCGCCGGAGCGGGCGATGGCCACGTCGGTGACGTTGGCGCCGTCGGTGGTGAGGGAAATCTGCACCTTGGTCGAGTTGTTGGTGGGGAACGGCACGGAGTTGAAGACCACCAGCACGCTCTCGGTGGTGGCGCCGACGGCGCCGGCCACGACGATGCGGGCACCGGCCCCTTCACTGAGCACATCGCTGATGTCCAGGGCATTGAACGCAGCGGCCTGGGAGATCCAGGATCCGAACGAGACCTCGGTCCCGGCGCCGACGGAGTTCACCAACAGCGTGCCGACACCGCGGTCGGTGGCGACCACGAGCCCCCGGGAGAGCGCCAGGATGTCCGCGGGCTTGGCGTTGACGCCAGGCGTATCCGAGGCGATCGAGAGCGACGGGGCGACCACGCCGAACGTCGAGGTGTCGGAGTTGTCCACGGAGAGCCAGTCGATGCGGCCGTCGGTGGGGGAAAAGGCCACGAAGTTGGACTGTTCGTTGAGCATGCGCAGCTGGTACGAACCGATGCCCATCACGCCGCGACGCAGCACCTTGCGCGGGTTGTCGAGGCTGTACATGATGACGTTGCCGGCGCCATCCCCCGTGACAAAGCCCCGGAACAGGTTCACATCGATTTTGTACGGACCGCTGGTCGATCCGATCTCCAGCCTGGCCGGACCGGTGGCCACGTACGGTGGCACGCGAAAGGAAAATTCCTTGCCGCTGAAGAAGGAATACTCCATCGCCGAGGTCGACGGCGTGAAGATGCCTCCCTCGGAGTCCACGATCTTGAACTGCCCCTCGACGAAGTTCGACCCCTGTTGAACGTGGATGGTCACAGGCTGTCCGATGACAAAATTCTTGGGACCGCTGACCTGGGGTGAGGCATCGCAGGAAACCATGACCAACGCAAGGACGACAATTACAATTTGAGCGAAGATGTTCTTCATGACTTGACCTGTTCGGACGGGTTCGCGAACGAATCCATGGTCTGGGCGTCCACACCAAAGGATGCAGCCAGTTGACGCAACTGAGGATCGTTCGCCATATGGGAGATGATAAACTGGCGCAGGCCGGCCGCGTCGGCGCCCGTGGCCTTCTGCACGATCGATTCGATGACCAGTTCCATGGCCTGCGCCGGTGAGAGCTGGCCGCTGTCCACCATCGCGGCGATCGTCTGGGCGCTCTGGGAGACCGGCAGCTCGACACGGACGGCGGGGGCCTTGTGCCCCAGGGGCCCGGAGTCCTGCACCAGGGGGGACCCCTGAACCGTTCCACCCTGGACGACAGGCGGCACAACGGGTTTTTCCGGTATTTTCATTCATCACCTCGGTTCGGCATGGAAGCCATCGGCTCTGGCATTATGGAGAACTTCCCCCAAGATTTCAAGGAGGGACTTAATCATTTGATGCCCGGCCCGTGCGTCGATGCTGGGTTTCATGTTCATAACCCTTGTCTTGCGTCCCCGATTCAGGTACTTTTCGTACCGAGGAGGAACAACATGCAACGCCATTTCTGGAGTGCACTTTTTCTATTATCGTTTTTTGTCGGTTCCGGTTGCACGGTTGGAAGCAGTTTTGAAGGGAACAACACCAACAACGTCAACAACACGAACAACGTCAATAACACAAACAACAACACCAACGACCCCACCGACGTCATCTCCGGCTACTGGCGTGTGACGGCCGTGGACACCATCATCGACACCGTGGACGGCACCCAGATGATGACCCTCACGAACAACCCGCAGCAGGTCACCCTGGCCGGCGGCGGCGTCGTCACCCTGTCGGTCGTGGGCAACTTCCTGTTCAACAAACTGTCCGCGAGCACCGCCGACGTGACCGCGCCGATCTTCATGCCCGTCAATGATCTGATCAACCGTGTCCCCGAGGCCCCCGCAGCGACCGGCATGACCGTGACGGCCGGCGCGACGGCGACCGAGGTGGTGCTGGCGATGCAGAGCGGCGGAAACACCGAGACCTACCGCGCCACGCGCACCCTGGACTCCATGGAGATCGTCTTCGAATCCACCACGTCCACCGAGCCGTTTACGAGCCCCACCCGCTATCTGCTGACCCGCGTCGGAGACACCCCTGCGGTCTTCGCGACGGCCGGGGATCTGGACAACGTCACGATCTTGGACACCAACGGCTCCAACGTGACGCTCGCCACCGACACCTGGACCCTGCTGGCTGACGGCTATTATTATCAGGAAGGCAGCGACTGGACGACCACGACCCTGGGCGTCTTCTCCTGGCACAACCTGTGGTCCTATGCCGTGGACGATCTGGGCACCACCGTGGAGGGCACCGTCGACGTGACCCGCGCGGGCTACCTGTGGGATGACGGCCTGGGCACGCTGCGTTTCTACTTCTACGGCTTCGACGGCACCGGCACCGAGCGCGCCGTCACCCTGTATACGACGATCACCTCCGTCGTGAACGTCCACTCCTTCACCGTCTCGGCCTGTATCGACAGCACCAGCGGCAGCCCCGATCTGGCCTGTTCCGGACGCGAGTTCCCCCTGTCTTTCGATATTGAGGCTCCATGATTCCAGCGCTTGAGCATTTTACGTTCAGAGAGCTCGAATACGAAGTCCTGACCGTGCCCTCCTTCGACGGCACGCCCCTGCACGTCGAACGTGCGGGGAACCCCGACGGGCCGGTGATCCTGCTGGCCAACGGGATCGGCGTGCGCTGGTATGGATTTGCGCCGCTCTTCGAGCGCCTGGCGCCCGAAGCCTGCGTGCTCTCCTGGGATTACCGCGGGATGGGCGGATCCATGCCGCTGCAGTCGGAACAACTCGAGATCCGTGACGAGGCCGGTGACGCGCTGGCCGTGCTCGACGCCCTGGCCCCCGGTCGCAAGGTGGCCGCCCTGGGCTGGTCCATGGGCGTCCCCGTGCTCATCGAGGCCCACCGTCGCGATCCGGACCGGTTCTCGCGGATGGCGCTGGTGTTCGGTGCTCCCGGACTGCCCTTCGTGCATGCGTTTTCACCGAACATTGACCGCCTGATCCGTGGCATCCTGGGAGCTGCCGTCTCCCAGCCCGTGGCGCCGCTGGTGCTTCGGGCGCTCCTCTCGCGCATCGAGCCTTTGGTCCGTGAGTTCCTCTACCGCATCCGGTTCGCCGGCCGCGACACCGATCCTGAACTGTTTCAGATGTGCGTCGAAGGGGTGCTGGCCAACCGCCTCGAGAACTATGGACGGACGCTGATCGGCCTTTGCCGGCACGACGGATGGGATCACCTCGCCGAGATGGACCTGCCGGTCTGGGTCGCCGGCGGCACCGCCGACTGGGTCACCCCCGCGGCGGCCATGGAGCGCACGGCCCGGATGCTGCCGGAGGCGACCTATCACGAGATCCCCGGCGCCTCCCACTTCGGCCTGCTGGAAAATCATCCCGGCCTGCTCGACAACATCGCCCGCTTTCTGCTACACTGATCTCCAAGACACCCCATCGGGAAGGAGATCCGCATCATGAATCAGGAAACCTGTGAAATCGTAACCACCGCCCGCTGCCAGATCATCGACATCATGCCCCAGATCCTCCGCTTCCTCGCCGGTTGCGCCCCGACCCATTCGGGGATCCTGCTCGTGAACTCGCCGCACACCACGGCCGGCCTCACCATCAACGAGAAGACCGACCCACATGTCCGGGAGGACATCCTCGATCACTTGTCCCGGCTGGTGCCGTACGACACCAACTTCAAGCACCTCGAGGGCAACTCCGACGCCCACATCAAGACCTTGCTGACAGGCGTCTCGGTCCAACTGCCGGTCGTCGCAGGGAAACCCCTGCTGGGGACCTGGCAGACCGTCTTCTTCTGTGACTTCGATGGGCCGCGCAAACGGGAGCTCATCCTGACCTTCCTTCACAAATAATCCCCGACGTCAGCATGTCAGGGGTTTATCAGGGTTGAACGAGCCTGCAGAATCGGCCTTTTTCCTTCCTGCAGAACGATCGGGCGCGCCCGGCCCTGAACAGGCCCTCGTCGTCTCGATAAATTCCAGCATAATATCAAAAGCAAACGTCCGTTTTTCATCGCCCCTTCACGGGATCATGTCAAATGCCATAGAATACTTCCCCGCGTTCGATACCTTAACCTCAGGAGCGGCAAAACCCGATGCACTGCTCCGGGAGTCCATGATGACGGAACGAGCGTTGAAACGACTGGTCATGATCGAGCCCCAGGCCCCCGGCCGGCACATCTATTCCCGCATGCACCTCCCCCGCCTCGGCGCGGTGCTGCTGGCCACCCTCGCGCGCGACCGCGGCTGGCACGCCGACGTCTTCGTCGAAGACGTGGCGCCGGTGGACTGGCAGACGGTGCTGCGCGCCGATCTGGTGGGGATCTCGACGATCACCGGCACCGCCTCCCGGGCCTACGCCATGGCTGACGCCCTGCGCGCCCGGGGCATCCCCGTCATCATGGGCGGGCCCCACGTCACCTTCTGCGCGGATGAAGCCCTGGCCCACTGCGATTTCGTCCTGCGAGGCGAGGCCGAACACACCTTCATGGAGTTTCTCGATGCTGCCTCCCGCGGAAGGTCGGTCTCACACGTCCCGGGCCTGTCCTATCACAATGACGAAAAAACCACGGTGCACAACCCCGCACCGGAATCGGTGGTGGAGCTCGACGAGCTCCCTGCGCCGGACTTCATGCTGATTCACGGCTGGGGTGCCCCGCATGGTCTGGGATCGGAGCCGATCATCCCGGTGCAGGCGACCCGTGGATGCCCGTTCGGCTGCACGTTCTGTTCGGTCATCGGCATGTTCGGACGCCGACTGCGGACGCGGAGCCGGGACCACGTCATGGCCGAGCTCGAAAAGTGGCGTGGCCTTGGCGTGCATGCCTTTTTCTATGACGACAACTTCACCGCGAACCGCACCGCGGCCAAACGCCTCCTGCGCGCCATGGACGACAGCCCGGGGTTGATCAAGTCCTGGTCCTCCCAGGTGCGCACGGACTGCGCGGCCGACCCAGACATGCTGAACCTGATGCACCGGACGCACTGCAGCCATGTCTTCATCGGCTTCGAGTCGGTCAACCCGAAGGTCTTGCGTGACACGCACAAGCAGCAGGATGTCGCCGGCATGAAGGACGCCGTCCGCCGTTTCACCCGCGCCGGTGTCGACGTGCATGGCATGTTCGTTTTCGGGTTCGACGGGGACACTCCGGAGATGATGCAGGCCACGCTGGACTTCGCCATTGACAGCGGAATCTGGTCCGCACAGTTCCTGATCCTGACGCCCTTCCCCGGCACGCCGCTGCACGACGGCATGACGGCGCAGGGCCGCATTCACATGAAAGATTATTCGTTTTACGATGCGCACCATGTCGTTTTCGAGCCTCGAGGGATCACCGCGCTGCAGTTGCAGCAGGCACAGTTGCGCGCCCATGATCGCTTCTATTCCCGGAAAAGGCTCGCCCGGGGTTTGATCTCCCGCGACTGGGTGCGCACGGCGCTGTTCGTCTATGCCCGCAAGCTCAACGCCGACTGGCAGACCGACAATGAGGCCTACCTCAAGGCCCTCTCCGCAGCGGATGCACCGAACCTGCAGGTCACCTGGGACATGTCTTATCTGTATCCAGACATTACGCTGGAGATTCGGAAAGCCGCCACCGCCCTCGAGTACCCGGTGCCCGGGGAGCTTCGACTTCTTCCCATCGCCATCTGATTTCTGCAGTACGACACGGCAAAACCGCTTGAATTTCCTTGACAAATCATTAGTATGCGCACCACGACCCGCGCCAACGCGGGTTTCAATAGGTGTATTGCATGGAATCTGTTTTCTCCATTGTCCTTTTTTCAGCTGTTCTGCTTGCCTTCCTGGTTCTCATCGTGCGCTTCCTGCAGGTACAGAAGCAACGAAGGCGAGAGCTCGACGGCACTCCCGAACCCGAGACCCGAAAGAAAAAAGCTGTCACATCGTCCCGCCAGGCCCGCGCCCGGTCGACGCGGAGGCATCGGGAGCGAGACGAGCCCGTCGACGAAGAAGAATCGCCAGAACAGGGCTCCGAGGCCTCCGAAGAGGTCAGGAAAACCGTTGCTGCCGAGGAATCGCACCAAAAACCCGCGCCCCCGGTGCTCGTTGAGCATGAGCCTTCGCCGATCCCGGTGCCCAGGCCCCTGATCTCCGCCGAACCCGTGCCAGCGGCCAAGGCCGAACCCGCGCCAGCGGCCAAGGCCGAACCCGCGCCCAAGGCCAAGGCCGAACCCGCGCCAGCGGCCAAGGCCGAACCCGCACCCAGGCCCGCGGCCGCCGAGGTCGAGAAGGAAAAGACCCTTCGTGAAGGGCTCGAGAAGACGCGCGGTGGGTTCATCTCCCGCATCGGCAAGTTGTTCTCCCTGAAAAAGGAGATTGACGACGATCTCCTCGGAGAGCTTGAAGAGGCGCTGTTCACCGCCGACATCGGCCCGCTCACGGCGAACAAGCTCTTCGAGGCTGTGCGCGTGAAGCTCTCCCGCAAGCAGCTGGGCGATCCCGACGTGGTCTGGAAGGCGCTGCGGGAGATGTCCCTGGAGATCCTGAACGTCCCCGCGCAGAAGCTGGACTTTTCCAGGGCGCGCCCGTTCGTCATCCTCGTGGCCGGCGTCAACGGCGTGGGCAAGACCACGACCATCGGCAAGCTCGCCAGCCAGTACCGGAGCCAGGGGAAGCGCGTCCTGCTGGCCGCGGCGGACACCTTCCGCGCCGCCGCCATCGACCAGCTCGCGGTGTGGGCCGAACGGGCCGGGTGCGAGATCGTACGGGGCGCCGAGGGCGCCGATCCCTCCTCGGTCGTCTTTGACGCCGTCCGCAAGGCCAAGGAAGAGGACTACGACATCGTGATCGCAGACACGGCCGGCCGGCTGCACACCCAGGTCGGCCTGATGGAGGAGCTGGGCAAGGTCCGGCGCACCGCAGCCAAGGCCGCCGAGGGCGCACCGCATGAGTCTTTCCTGGTGCTCGACGCGACCACCGGGCAGA
>PHBF01000393.1 GCA_002841905.1 Deltaproteobacteria bacterium HGW-Deltaproteobacteria-17 | reverse complement strand
AGGGCGACCGAGGCATTGCAGAAGAAGATCAGCAAGGTCGAGGACAAGTCGCTCGCCAAATGGCTGGATCTTGGCGGCGACTACCAGTTCCGGGTAGACGATCTCAAGGGCGAGACGCGCACCTTCACCGACGTCAAGTCCACGTTCGACAACACCCAGCAGGCGCTGCAGGCCGACTTTTTCGCCAATCCGTCCACCGAGCCGGGCTCATCCACGTTCTTCGGCGGCATGGGCCTGTCCACTGCCGGCGCCCTGAGCGCGCTGATGCAGTTCTCGCAGAACATGGCGGCGGTCGAAAACTACGACCAGGCCAACGCCTTCGTATCCAACCCGATGAACGCCGGCCTGATGCAGGGCATCGGCGGATTCGCCGCCACCGTGCCCTCATTCAAGCCGAAGAACTCGACGCTTTACACCAACCGTTTCGGCCTCGACATGCACATCAAGGCGACGCAGAACGTGGTGATCACCACCCGCCTGCTGATGTACAAGACGTTCGGCGCCAACGACGCCAACGCCGTGACCAATGCCGGAGCCGCACCGTTCTTCGCCGATCGCGTCGGCGTATTCGATGGCACGCTCGGACACATCCCATCGAGCGGCTTCATCAACGTCGATCAAGCCTACGCGACTTGGAGCAACATCGCCGGGCAGGACCTCTGGTTCTCGGTCGGCCGTCGCCCCTCGTCCGACGGTGTGCCGCGCAACCTCAAGCAGAATACCGGGCGTCCGGGCAACGGCGGCACACCCTCATTGCTGGTCGATTACGCCTTCGATGGCATGTCGCTCGGTTATGCGCCGGATGTCGAAATCCTGCCGGGCGCCTACTTCAAGCTCTGCTATGGCCGCGGATTCGAAGCCGGCTTCCGTACCCAGCCCAACAACTCGCCGCAGGACACCGACATGTTCGGCGTCCAGTTCGTCCCGATCGACACCGACCCGCTGCGCATCTGGACGCAATGGAACCGCGGCTTCAACATTTTCGATGCGCCGGTGATGCGCGACACCTTTTTCGGCGACACCATGCCGCAAACCAACCTGGGCGACATCGAGTGGTGGGGCGCGGGCGCCATCGGCATCTTCGAGGGCGTGGGCAGCGGCGATCTCAACTACTTCGCCGAAGTCGGCCGCAGCATTACCCATCCGAACGACAACGTTTCCGCACAATTCGGCTTCCAGGGTCTGTTGACCGGTGGTTTCTTCAATCCCGAAGCACCCAGCAGCAAGACCGGCACCGCATATTCGCTCGGCTTTCGTTATGACTTCGACGGCGATCAGGCGGTAAGGCCGAAGTTCGGCTTCGAATACAACCACGGTTCCAGGAACTGGATCACCTTCGCGCCGGCAGCCGCCGACATCTGGACCTCCAAGGTCGGCACCCGCGGCAATGTCTATGACGCCTACCTGATTCTGGAACTGAACAAGAAGGCGATCGCGTCGCACGATGCCAAGGCGTTCTTCCGGCTGGGCGCGCAGTACTACGACTTCCAGTACACCGGCAGCAACAACTGGGTCGGCGCCCCGGTCAAGCTCTCCGACGTCAATGGGCAACTGATGACCACCGCGCCGCTCGATCACGCCTACGACCTCTATGCCACGTTCGAGGTCATCTTCTGATCGAACCGCAATCCCATCCACCCGCTATTCACGCTCACAAGGAGTACGCCATGAACACCCGACTCACCCGCATGATCCTCGCAACCGCCCTGACATTTGCCGCCATCGCCGGTTCGCCCGCCACACTGGCCGCCGAGGTCAAGATGGTCGGCACCATCACCGAAATCCAGATGGCCGCCGACGGCAATTCCGCGATCGCGATCCTGGAGCACAACAAGACCGGCGAGTCCATCGCCATCACCGTTACCGATGAACTCACGCTCGACAAGTTCAAGGACGAGCGCATCGTCGAGGGCGACGAAATCCGCGCCAAGTACGACAACGCAGGTGGCAGCAACAAGAGCCTGACGTTCAAGAAGACCGCCGGTTGCTGAATCGTCCACGGCTCGCCTGGCCGCGACGGGGCTCCGCGAGGGGCCCCGCTTCTTGTACCAACGGCGCTGACGCTCGCTCGCTGCGCGAACTAGGCCATGCACGGATGTGCAAGCGCCGCGAGTGCATGAGAGCGGGGGTTTTCGCTACGCGCACCGCCCGCCTACTCATCACATCCCGGAATTGCGAGGAGCGCGAGGGTCGTAAGGCCCGTGGCGATCCATGCTGCGCCCTGGCGCAAACCGACCACTTCGCCACAACGCCGTGATCGGCTCATGGATTGCTTCACTGCGTTCGCAATGACAGTTGGGGG
>PHBF01000392.1 GCA_002841905.1 Deltaproteobacteria bacterium HGW-Deltaproteobacteria-17 | reverse complement strand
GCGGATGACCCGGGCGCTGACGCGGCGTGGCCCGGATGACGAAGGTTTTTTCAGCGAAGGCCCGGCGGCGTTCGGCCACCGCCGACTTTCCATCATCGACCTCTCCGCCGCAGCGCATCAGCCGATGCTCGACCGCGAGCTGCATCTGGTGCTGGTGTTCAACGGCACCATCTACAACTACCGCGAACTGCGCCAGGAACTCGAAGAACTCGGCTACGCGTTCTTCTCGCAGGGCGACAGCGAGGTGATCCTCAAGGCCTATCACGCCTGGGGCGAAAAATGCGTCGAGCATTTCCACGGCATGTTCGCCTTCGCCATCCGCGACCTGCGCCATGGCACGCTGTTCCTCGCCCGCGACCGCTTCGGCATCAAGCCGCTGTATTACGCGCTCGAAGGTGTGCGGCTGCGCTTCGCCTCCAGCGTGCAGGCGTTGCTCGCCGGTGGTGGTATCGATACCTCGCTCGATCCGATCGCGCTGCACCACTATTTCAGTCTGCATAGCGTGGTACCCGCGCCGCGCACTTTGCTCAATGGCATCAAGAAGCTGCCACCGGCCACCACCTGGCTGATCGACGGCGAAGGCAGGATCAAACAGCGCCGCTACTGGCAGCTTGCGGCCACCCGCCCGCAAGCCGAGCTCAGTGAGGCCGACTGGCTCGCCGCCACGCGACTGCTGCTGACCCAGGCCATCCGGCGACGGCGCGAAGCCGCCGACGTGCCGGTCGGCGTGCTGCTCTCCGGCGGCCTCGATTCGAGCCTGCTGGTCGCGCTCATGGCCGAGGAGGCGCAGCAAGGGCAGCCGCTGCGCACCTTCTCCATCGGCTTCGAAGACCTCGAAGGCGGAGATACCGGCGAGAAGGCCGACGAGTTCGAGTATTCCGATCGGGTCGCCGAACACTTCCATACCGTGCATCACCGCTACCGGATCAGCAACCACGAAGTGCTCGAGCGCCTGCCCGAGGCCATCGGCGCGATGAGCGAGCCGATGATGAGCCACGACGCGATCGCCTTCTATCTGCTCGCCGAGCGCGTCGCCGATGAAGTCAAGGTCGTGCTCGCCGGGCAGGGCGCGGATGAGGTGTTCGGCGGCTATTTCTGGTACCCGGCAATGGAGGCGGCAAGCGGTACACCGTATGAACGCTTTGCCCGTCATTATGTTGATCGCGAGCACGAAGAATATCTGGTGCTGATCGATCCGCGTCACCATGTCGGCGATGTCAGCCGCGCGTTGATCGAACAAGCGCTGGCCCAGCCGGGGGCGGAGACCTTCCTCGATCAGGTTTGGCGCTTCGATATCACCACGCTGATCGTCGAAGACCCGGTCAAGCGCGTGGACAACATGCCGATGGCCTGGGCACTGGAGGTTCGCGTGCCCTTCCTCGACCACGAACTGGTCGAGCTCGCCGCAAAAATGCCGCCGGGATTGAAACTGAAGGAGGGCGGCAAGTTTCCGCTCAAGGCCCTCGCCCGTGGCCTGCTGCCCGATGCCGTGATCGACCGGCCGAAAGGCTACTTCCCGGTGCCGGTGCTCAAATACGTGCGCGGCGCCTTCCTCGAAAAAATGCGCGCGATCCTCGACTCCCCGACTTGCCGCGCCCGCGGTCTGTTTCAGCGCGCCTATGTCGACCAACTCCTCGCCGCGCCGGAAGCCCACTTCACCCGCATCAACGGCAGCAAACTATGGCAGATGGCGGTGCTCGAATGGTGGCTGCAACTCAACGTCGATCCGGTGAGCGCGGCGGGTAAGTAAAAAGTCGGCGCGGGAGCTACGGCGATCATTCCAGTTCGAAGTCACCACAAGCACCTTAGCCTACTGCAATCGGAACGCGCCACTTGATCATCGCGACCTTCAATGCGTCGTTCACGAGGAGGCACGAAAACAGCGCATAGGCGAATACCGCAAACGTCAGCCACCAGGGTAATGGTGCAAGGCCAGGTAGGCCGATCAGCGTCAGGACAGTACCCACCGCCACTTCCGCCGTAACGGCCGCAACCAGCGTCTTGCTCGGTGCGGTCGTCCAGAACCAGCGTCGTTCTCGCGCGGACACGATGGAGAATGCGGCGAAATAAAGCAGCATCAGAAAGCTGAAGGTATAAAGGGCATTGTCGTTGCTTGCCAGGCCGAAGCGCGTCCAGCCGACGTACAGAAACAAAAGCGTCTCCAGCACCATGGCCACGCCTAGCGCCACGGCCACCTCGATGAAGCCACCGATGTTCCACGTTTCGGGTTTCGGCGAGGGCTGAACGCGGTCGGTGGCGAGCGATATTTTCGCGAAGTCCGTCATGAAAACCAGCAGCAACATGG
>PHBF01000391.1 GCA_002841905.1 Deltaproteobacteria bacterium HGW-Deltaproteobacteria-17 | reverse complement strand
TTTGTCGGCAGGGTGGGACTGCTGACCATGGCCTTTGCCATCGCCGGACGAACCAGGCGGTACGCCCCACGCTACGCCGAAGAAAACATCATGATCGGATAACAGGAGAAACCTTATGAAAAAGAAATTCTGCGTCATCGGTTTGGGAAATTTCGGCTCGCACATCGTGTCCACCCTCTACGAGGAAGGGCATGAAGTGACCGCCATCGACATTGATAAGGACAAGGTTCAGGCCATCAAGGATATCTGTGACTACGCAATTCTGGGCGACGCCGCCAACAAGGAGTTCCTGGCGTCCCAAGGTGTACAGGAGATGGAGGCCGTCGTGGTGTCAACGCTCCAAGGGGTGACGCGTGAACCAGGATAGGTGGCGGGAGATCCTCTCCGTCTCGGCCCGTCTCTTCAAGGAGAAGGGATACCGGGCCACGGCGATGGAGGACATCGCCCGTGAGCTGCACATAACCAAGCCCGCTCTCTACTACTACATACGCTCCAAGCACGACCTGCTCTACTCCATCATCGACGAAGCCATAGGCCAGCTGATGCAAGGCCTTGAGCGCATTCGCGACTCGGGTGACGCTCCCGACGAGAAACTGCGGCAGCTCATCTCCTGGCAGGTGAACATGTTCAGCCGCTATGGGGACTTCACCAACGTGTATCTCGCCAATGAAGCGGAGCTGGAGCCGGTGCGGCGCGAATACGTCCGGGAGCGAAGCCGCGAGTACGAGAAGCTCTACCGGCAAGTGCTCCAGGAGGGCATGGGCACCGGACGGTTCCGCGCGATGGAGGTCAACACGGCGGTGCGGGCCATATCGGGGATGTGTAACTGGCTCTCGGCCTGGTATAGCGGCAACGGTAAGATGTCGGCGGACGAGATCGCCGGCGTCTTCTTCGACCTGGTGATGGGCGGCCTCGAGGGGCGGCGCGAGAAGAGAGGGGCGAGCTGATGGCGGCTGACGGCTTCCAGGTGAAGATCGAAGACGGCGTGGCTATCTGCAGCATGAGCGGACCGAACATGAACGCCATGGGCACCGATATGGTGCCGGCCATGCGCGATGGCTTCAAGAGCGTCATGGAGGATGACGGCGTCCGCGTGATAGTGCTGCGGGGCGAGGGCGGCAACTTCTCCAGCGGAGCCGACCTGTCTTTCATGGGGGAGAAGATGGACCCGATCGCCCTGCGCGACGCCATGCACTCGGTGGGGCGCATCATCAGCGAGTTGCACGACGGCCCGCGGCCCGTCATCAGCGAGGTGGACGGCTGGGCGGCCGGGGGCGGCTTTTCCCTCGCGCTGGCCTCGGACATAACCTACGCGACCGACCGGGCTCGCTTCATCATGAGTTTCGTGCGCATCTCGCTCATAACGGACTTCGCCGGCGGCTATTTCCTGGCACGGCGCTGCGGGCTCGCCCGGGCGAAGGACCTGTGTCTCTCCGGCCGGGCGATAGACGCGCAAGAAGCCTTGCAAATGGGAGTGGTCAACCGCGTGCTGCCGCCGGAGGAGATATCGGCCGAGGTGCTGAAGCTGGCCAAGCGCATGGCCACGCGTCCCGCCATGGTCTTAGAGATGATAAAGCACAACTTGAACGTCTCGGACCGGGTGGATCTGAAGACGTTCCTCGAACTCGAGGCGCACGCGCAGTCCATCTGCGTCATGACCGACGCGCACCGGCAAGATGTCGCCAAGTTTCTCAATAAGGAATCCGGGGAATAGCCGCCGCGGCGGCATAAAGAAAGGGGTGGCGCGAACGTGGAGACCCAGATAACCAGGCTCTTCGGCATCGAATACCCGATATTGGGTGGGTGCATGCAGCACATCAGCGTGCCCGAGTTCGTCGCGGCGACGAGCGAGGCGGGCGGATTGGGCATCCTCTCATCGGCTTCCTTCCAGGATCTGGATGCCTTCAGGGAGGCGCTGCGCGACGTGAAGCGGCTCACCGGCAAGCCCTTCGCGGTGAACCTCAATTTCTTTCCCGCCATCAACCCGACCGACAACAACCTGTACGCGAACATCATGATCGAAGAGGGAGGCGTCACCGCGGTCGAGAGCAGCGGGCAGCGCCCGCCCCAGGATATGGTGGCGCGGTTGCGGGAGGGCGGGATCAAGGTCATGCACAAGTGCGTCAGCGTGCGGCACGCGCTTTCCGCTCTCAAGTCCGGCATCGACGCGGTGACGCTCTTCGGACAGGAGGGCGGTGGTCACATCGGCGGATACGGCATCAGCACCATGGCGTTGGTGCCCGCGGCGGTCGATGCGCTGGATGTGCCTGTCATCGCGGCGGGAGGCATCGGCGACGGACGCGGGCTCGCCGCCGCGCTGGCGCTGGG